>JBGVFK010000046.1:0-3599 GCA_045121075.1 Acutalibacteraceae bacterium
TCAGAATACCCCAGATGATAATTGCGAGAATAGTAAGATAATAACTCATTCTGAGATATGTGGGAATATCCGAAAGGGATAAAAGGGATACACTCTCAATAATATTGATTGTTTTCTGTCCGAATAAAGGAAGGAAGATAAGCATTGCAGCACTAAGGTCAAACAGACCAAAAACTATATCACGTAAGTGCTGTTGTTTCTGATTGTTGTCCTCTTCAGAAACAGTAAGCAATTCTTCTCCAGAAAGAAGATCATCAATTGTAATTTCAAAAAAATTTGCAATAGTTTTAAGTGATTCTATATTAGGATAACCTCTGCCGGATTCCCATTTGGAGACAGCTGTACGGGATACAAAAAGCTGTTCTGCAAGTTCTTCCTGTGTGAGATTTTTTTGTTTGCGCAATTCTTGTAGTTTCTGATTGAATTCCATAATAATATACCTTGTTTACCTTAGCCTTTCCATATATCTTCCGCCATTATCATTAAGCCATTTGTGACACCTTTTGTAATCAGGGAACACCTTATCTATCTCAGCATAAAACAAAGGTGAGTGATTCATATGCTTTCTGTGGCAAAGCTCGTGCACAACAATACTGTCGATTATTTCAAGTGGAAACAAAGCTAAAAGACAGTTGAAATTAAGGTTGCCCTTTGAAGAGCAGCTGCCCCAACGGGTGCGCTGATTTCGGATTGTGATACGGTTATATGTCACACCGATTTTCGGTGCATAGTATTCTATGCGCTGAGGGATAATTTCCTTCGCTTTTTCTGCCAGTGCTTTTATTTCTTCTTCAGTGAAGGGTACAACCTTATCAAGACTCTCCTTGCGCTCAGCTATAGCAGAAAGATGCTTTTCAATCCAAGCCTTTTTGGACTCTATAAAGCTGTAAATGTCCTCTTCTCTCATTCTTAAAGGTGCTCTGGCTATTATTTCACCGTCTTTAAGCTGAATTGAAAGAGTTTTTCTGTTGCTTCTGATTATTGAAACAGTTAAGCCTGATATAACCATTTATATAAACTCACCTTCTTTTAACTTCATAAAAACAGTATACTCATTTTACCTTAAGTTTTCAATAGCTGTAAAACTGCATTTATCAGTAATTACTTGAAAAAACTTCAGTTTTTTGCTAAACTGATGCTGAGAGGTGATTATGATGTTAAAAGCAAACTGGATACAACCGTATTATAAAATCAGCAAAGCTTGTCCTCTTTTTAAAAAGGAATTTTCCGTTAATAAAGAGGTTGAGTCGGCGACACTCAATATAACTGCCCGTGGTGTGTACGAAGCAACGCTGAACTCTCAGCGTATCGGAAATTTTGTTATGGCTCCGGGCTGGACTTCTTATCACAACCGTCTGCAGGTGCAGGAATATGATGTAAAACATCTTCTCGGTAAAAATAACACCTTGATTTTAGAGCTTGCAGAAGGCTGGTTCTGGCGACTCAAAAATCCACAGCCAAAGGCAATAATTGCTCAGCTTCATATTGATTATGCTGACGGCACAGCTGAAGACATCGGCACTGATGAAAGCTGGCTTGTATCGAAAGGTAATCTGCAATTCTGCCATTTATATAACGGAATAAAATATAATGCTGCTTATACGCCCAAATTTAATCACCATGCAAAAATTGCAAAGGATAACTCTCAGGCTTTGCTCATACCCCAGGAGGGCGAAATAGTAACAGAGCATGAACACCTTAGTGTAAAAGAAATTATTATTACCCCGAAAGGTGAAACTGTACTCGATTTCGGTCAGAATGTGACAGGCTATCTCGAATTTACTGTAAACGCCAAAAAGGGTGATAAGGTATCTTTTTCATTCGCTGAAATCCTTGACAAGGACGGTAATTTTTACAATGCGAATTACCGCAAGGCTAAAGCTATCTATAAGTACACCTGTAAGGATGGTGTACAGACCTATAAGCCTAACCTGACCTTCTATGGCTTCAGGTATGTAAGAGTTGATGCATATCCGACCGAAATCAAGCCTGAAAACTTCACTGCTATTGTTTTACACAGCGACATAAAGCGCACCGGATATATTGAAAGCTCCGACCCTATGCTCAACCAATTGTTCAGCAATATAATCTGGGGTCAGAAGGGCAATTTTCTTGATATTCCCACTGACTGTCCTCAGCGTGATGAACGACTGGGTTGGACAGGCGACGCTCAGGTATTTGTACGCACTGCAAGTTATAACTATGATGTGCTGAAGTTCTTCAAAAAATGGCTTAATGATATGAAGGCTGAGCAGTACGAGAATGGCGGTGTGCCTGATTTCATACCCTATATACACCCGGCTAAGCCTAAAATCAGTACTGCCTGGGCTGATGCTATTGCTATATGTCCGTGGCAGTGTTATCTTACCTATGGTGATACTGAGATTATAGAAAATATGTTTGAGCCCATCTGTAAATGGGTTGAATATATCTCCAACAAAACCACTAAGCCAAATTTGTGGCTTGGCGGAGACCACTATGCAGATTGGCTGGAGCTTGGCGGAAAATACGGAAAAGTCAAAGGGCCTACCCGTGACGATGTTGTAGCCTCTGCATATTACGCCAATACTGTAAATATACTCATTAAAATGGGCAAGGCTCTTGGCCGTGATGTTTCATATTATGAAGAGCTTCACAAAAATATCCGCAAAGCATTCATCGATGAATTTAAAGACGATTTCAAAACTCAGACCGAGCATATAATGGCTCTTCAGTTTGAGCTTACAGATAAGCCACAGAAGGTTGCTGATTCTCTTGCGGCTCTTATACATAAGCAAGGCGATATGATACAGACAGGCTTTGTGGGTACTCCTTATATTCTGCATGTATTATCAAAATATGGATATACAGAGCTTGCTTACACACTTCTTCTCAGAAAGGAATATCCCTCGTGGCTTTATCCTATAACAAAGGGAGCCACAACAATATGGGAGCATTGGGATGGCATTAAACCCAACGGTGATATCTGGCCTAAGTCTATGAATTCATATAACCACTACGCCTATGGTGCAGTAGGGGACTGGATGTACGGAGTTATGGCAGGCATCAATACAGTTGAAGATGCACCGGGCTTTGAAAAGGTTCACTTTGCACCGGTGGCTGACAATCGTCTTGATTGGTTCAGGGCTGAGATTGACATAGCTTACGGTAAGATTTCTTCACGATGGTGGCACGAAGAGGGGAAAGTGCATTATGAAATTGTAACTCCCGTGGAATCAACTGCAATTATCGAAGGCAGAGAATACAAGCTGTCAGCAGGTGTACATATTTTCTGATAAATTGAACAAAGCCGTCACAATTAAGTGACGGCTTTACAGCTTGTCGAAAAAGTAATTTTCGACAAGCTGTCAGACTGTTGAGAAATGTGCAAGATGAGCTTTTTTACTCCGAAGGCGTACATAGGTACTCCGAGAGGGTAAAAAAAGGTCAAAACAATGTCAAAATCGTACAAGGTTCGATGAACAAGTCCAGTAAAAACGGACAATAGAAAAAAGAACCCTCCTATGGTAAAATAAAACTATCATAGGAGGAATTTTTATGCCCAGAAGCTACAGACATATAAAAGAATACGAAAAAGAAATATTAGAACTAAAAGAACA
>JBGVFK010000047.1:0-7067 GCA_045121075.1 Acutalibacteraceae bacterium
TCAATGACACCGGCAAACGGACCGTCGAGGTCGCCGGTCCCTACAACCATTAGTCTTTTATAAAAATCTGAATTTATACACAAGATAAAATCAAAGGAACTTTTAATTATGAATGAAAATATGCCTACAAGAAAAAATATCAGATTAAAAAATTATGATTACAATTCTGTTGGAGCTTATTTCATAACAATCTGCACCAAAAACAGAGAAGAAATCCTCTCAACCGTAGGGACCGGCGTCCCCGACGGTCCGCATAACAGCACAACAATTATTCTGAAAGAATATGGTGAAATAGTTGATAAAAGCATAAACCAAATAAACAATTTTTATAACAACATAAGCATTGATAAATATGTGATTATGCCTAATCACATTCATTTATTGTTGCAAATTACAGATAACACTTCCGGAAATATTATCATTGGCGGTGGCACTCCTACAACAACCATTATAGCTAAACTGATTTCCACTTTTAAACGATTCAGCCATTCTGAACTTGGTTTTAATATATGGCAAAACCGTTCTAACGACCATATAGTCCGTGATGAAGACGATTATCTGAGAATATGGCAATATATAGATGAAAACCCTGCAAAATGGGAAGATGATTGTTTTTACAAGCCCGTTGATTAATCTTATAACGGATCGTCGGGGACACCAGTCCCTACGAAAAATCAAACCGCCTATGTTTGACATAGACGGTTATTTTTTGTCTTATTTCAGATTCTTCAGGAACTCTGCGTAGAAGTCAATTGCCTTTAAATAGTCCTTAACGGGCATTCTTTCGTTGGCATTGTGTACAGAGTCAAATCTTTCATTATCAAGGCTGAAAGCACCGAAACGGTAAACCTCAGGGCAGATTTTAGCAAAGAAGCGTGAATCTGTAAATGCGTTAAGCACAAAGGGTGCAACACCAACATGAGGATAAACCTTCTTGATTGTCTTTTCGATGTATCTGAATGATTCTGTGTTGTGGTCTGAGATTCTGGGAGGAAGTGAAACATCCTCGGTTGTAACCTCGATATCCTCGCCTACCACCTTCTGAATGTGACCAACAATATAATCAAGTGAATCCTGAGGAGCAATACGAAGTCGGAGAGTTGCAGTTGCTTCAGTTGCAATCTTCTTGCCGTTTTCTGACTTTGCATCAATGTCTACAAGGGTAATCATCGTGCGGATCATTGCAGCCGTATCTGCGTTGGTTTCAAGCACCTTTTTAATTGCAGTCTTAAGCACACCGATATTCTTGAAAACGCTTCTGAGAGGCTCGCCTACATAAGGGCCGAAGCTTCTGAGCATTTCTTCAAGCTGACCTGTAATTGTGGACTTTGTGGGGCTTTTTTCAAGCGCAGCAAGTGCCTTTACAATCTTCTGAGGAGCTGAAAGCTTTGTGTTTGCCTTTGTTGCTTTTGCTGCAGGAGCAGTACCTGTTGCAGTTGCCTTAAGCTTAACTGTTGCCCAACCCTTTTCTGAAACAGCAACCATAGCAAAGGGAGTCTTGATACCCATAGGAAGGTCTTCCATAATTGCACCGCCTTCGTCAAGGACAAACCATGGCTTGATGTTGTTTTCAACGAACCAATCAACAATTTTCGGCATTGTGTCGCCTGCTACCTCTTCGCAGTTGCTTGAGCAATAATAGATATCTCTATTGGGTGTGTGACCCTCTGCAATAAGCTTTTCCATAGCTTCAAGAGTTGCTGCAAGAAGTCCCTTTGTATCAATTGAGCCACGAGCCCAGATTACATCATCGTGAATTTCTGCCGCAAACGCAGGGTGCTTCCAATCCTGACCCTCATCACCTACAACATCGTAGTGTGACATAAGCACAACGGGGTTAAGTGAGGAATCCTTACCCTTCCACTTAAGAACGATACCGAATTCATTAATAAGCTGAGATTCAACCACCTCAAAAACTGTGGGGTACATTTCCTTCAGCAAAGGAAGATATGAGGCAAACTCTTCTCTGTCGAAGTTGCCGTCTTTGTCTGATACGGTTCTTTTTCTGAGCATAGCCTGAAAACGTTCGACTGCTCTTTCATTATTGATTTCTGCCATATTATAAACCTCCTAAAGTTTCTTAACTGCCTTTAATAATAGCACAATAAATTATCAAAGTCCATATAATGCTAAAAAAAGCTACCACAATTTCTTGCGGTAGCTTCAGTTTTTTTATTTTTCAATATGTGAAAGGAAGAATTCTTCTCTTTCGGGTGTGTTTACAACTGTTACAGGCTTAATCTGATTAAGCACCTTACCCTGCTTTTTAAGGTAATCTCTGTAATCAGCGTATGTGTTCTTCTTAAGAATGCTGAGCTTAGGTGCTGCAAGCATACCCCAACGGCGGTACTTGAAGTACTTTTCGTTGCTTTCGTTAAGGAATTCATCAAGAATTGCCTCAATTTCAGGAATTCTTTCAGCAGGAATATCCTCTTCGGGTTCAGCAAGAAGCATATAACGAACAGGGTCAACACTCTTGTCAGCATAGAAGCTGTAGCCCTTGAAGTTGATGCCTGCCTTCTTCTGTGTTTCAAGAGCAGCCCAGTCAACCATCTGTGTTGTTGTCTTTTCGTTAGCAATATTCATTGCAAGGTTGTTTCTGTAAAGGAACTCAACCTTAGGAGTCTTGTTGTAGAAGCCTGTTACACGAACAACGTCTTCGATCTGATATCTGTAAAGACCTGAGAAGTTTGTAACAACGAGCTCGTATTCCTTACCAACTTCAACCTCACCGATAGTAAGAGGTCTTTCGCATTCGGGATCATCGATGGGAATAAACTCGAAGAAAATTGAACGGGGAAGAAGAACATAGTCGTTTACATTAAGCTCAACGGGCATTGCCATATAGCCTTCTGCAGCAGCATAACCCATATTGTGGATAGGAGCATCGCCGATGTATCTTCTGAGCTTTTCTACATAGAAAGCAAGGGTTGAACCAACCATACCGTATGACCATACGAAATCGGGCCAGATTCTCTTTGCGATAGGCTCATCAAAACCTTTTTCGCATTCTCTTCTGATTTCAGCAGCACGCTTAGGCATGGGCTTGAACTTCTTTTCCCATTTTGCTCTGAGTTCGGGAGGACATTTAATTGAAGGGTCGATTGTACCCTTTTCAATGTCGTTACACACAAGCTCCCAGTTGTTCTCAAAGTAGTCGAACATTGTTGTAAGAAGAGTTACAACCATTGAGCCGAGGAAGGTAACGTCTTTTCTCTGAAGAGCAAAACGAAGGTGGAAATAGGTTGAGTCAACAGCATCTTCGTTTTCAGGATACATAAAGTCGTTGGGAGTTGTCATAAAGAACTTTGAAATCGGCTTAAGGTATGTAAAAGGAACCTGACCGGCACCGTTACACATCTTGCCGTCCTTCATTTCGTGACCGGTGAGAAGAATTGCAACAGGACCTACCTGCTTGGGGAACTTCATACCCTGTTTCTTAAACCATCTTGATGCACAGGCGGGTGTTGCAGCAAAGCCCATTGACTGCATATTGAAAAGGTCTTTACCTGATTTGGGAAGAACCTTGGGCTTACCAACTGAACCTGATGATGAGCAGTAACGCTTGCACTTTCTTGCCATCATAAGATTTGTTTCACCGTTAAGCATACGTTCAACGTAGTTGTCGTATGTATCATAAGTTGAAAGGGGTACGATTCTCTGGAAGTCTTCTACTGAATGAACGTCCTTGAAACCGATTTTCTTACCGTACTCAGTATCCTTGTTTTCGTCCATAATCTGGAGGAGGATTTTTTCCTGAGTTTCAACGGGAATTGATGTAAAATGATTAACGCCCTTAAGAACAATATTACCCAGCATTACGCCGATATCTGACATTGCCATTTTAAATTACCTCTCTTTTTTCAAATTTCTATAGTTGCGCCTCAAAATTATTTCTCGATGTGTGAAAGGAAGAATTCTTCTCTTTCGGGAGTATTAACAACTGTTACGGGCTTAATCTGATTAAGTACTCTGCCCTGCTTTTTAAGCATTTCTCTGTAGTCAGCATATGTGTCCTTCTTAAGGATGCTGAGCTTGGGTGCTGCAAGCATACCCCAACGGCGGTACTTGAAGTACTTTTCATTACTTTCATTGAGGAATTCGTCAAGAACTGCTTCAATTTCAGGAATCTTTTCGTCGGGAATTTCTGTTTCGGGCTCTGCAAGAAGCATATAGCGAACGGGGTCAACGCTTCTGTCTGCATAGAAGCTGTAGCCCTTGAATGAATAGCCTGTCTTCTTCTGTGTTTCAAGAGCTGCCCAGTCTACCATCTGAGTAGTTGTCTTTTCGTTTGCAATGTTCATTGCAAGGTTGTTTCTGTAAAGGAACTCCATCTTGGGAGTCTTGTTGTAGTAACCGGTAATACGAACAACGTCTTCAATCTGATATCTGTAAAGACCTGAACGGTTAGTTACGATAAGCTCGTATTCCTTGCCTACTTCAACCTCACCGATTGTAAGAGGTCTTTCACATTCGGGATCATCCATTGGGATGAATTCAAAGAATACTGACTGAGGAAGAAGTACGCAGTCGTTTACGTTAAGCTCAACGGGCATTGCCATATAGCCTTCTGCAGCAGCATAACCCATATTGTGAAGAGGAATATCACCTGTATATTTCTTAAGCTTGTCAACATAGAAAGCAAGGTTTGAACCGATCATACCGTAGCCCCATTCAAGCTTCGGCCAGATTCTCTTAGCGATAGGTGCATCAGGAGTATCAAAGCCCTTTTCGCATTCTCTTCTGATTTCAGCTGCACGCTCGGGCATAGGCTTGAACTTCTTTTCCCACTTTGCTCTGAGGTCGGGAGGACACTTAACTGAAGGATCAATTGTACCCATTTCGATATCCTTGCAGATCATTTCCCAGTTGTTCTCAAAGTAGTCAAACATTGTTGTGAGAAGAGTGATAACCATTGAGCCGAGGAATGAAACGTCGCGCTTCATAAGAGCGAAACGAAGGTGGAAATATGTTGAGTTAACAGCATCCTCATTTTCGGGATAAAGGAAGTCGTTGGGAGTTGTCATAAAGAAGTTGGAAATAGGCTTAAGGTAAGTAAAGGGTACCTGGCCTGCACCGTTACACATCTTACCGTCCTTAAGCTTGTGACCTGTAAGAATAATTGCAACAGGGCCTACCTGCTTCGGGAACTTTCTGCCCTGTGATTTATACCACTTTGAAGCACAGCCGGGTGTACCTGAAAAGCCCATGCACTGCATAATCCAAAGGTCAGCTGCTGACTTGGGAAGAACCTTGGGCTTACCTACTGAACCTGATGATGAGCAGTAACGGATGTTGCGTGCCTTCATCATAAGGTTGCCTTCGCCTTCCATCATACGTTCAATATATTTGTCATAAGTATCGTAATTTGAAAGGGGTACGATTCTCTGAAAATCTTCAACTGAATGAACATCCTTGAAGCCGATTTTCTTACCGTACTCTGTATCCTTATTTTTTTCCATAATGCTCTTAAGGATTCTTTCCTGATGCTTAACGGGATCCTTTGTGTAATAGTCTACCTTTGCGAACTCGCAACGTCCGAGGAATACGCCTAAATCTGAAAAATGCATAGTTTTACCTCACTTTTTTTATTCTTTAATTTAATTATTATCAAAAAGTCTACTGACTTATAATACCATTTTCGTGCGTCCTTTGTCAACTGCAGGACTCAGTGCTTATTTCCACTGGATATACCAGGTTTCGTCGAAATAACCTTCCATTACGCAGGTTGCTGTAATGCCCATTGCACCGCCTTCACCTACACCGTACATATCGAAGTATTCGTGATATTCCACTACCTTGCCTTCAGCGTTATAGGTAACAGAAATTTTTGTGCCTGAGTATGTGTAATCTGCCTTTGTAATCTTCGCAGGAATATTGAGAGATTCAAGAGACATTACATCACATGCCTTACTATGGTGGTAGGGCTTTTCACCGAGAGTACTGTCTTCAGCCACAACCTCAACAGTATAAACTGTGTTTTCACCGTCCTTGGTGATGTAAGCATTTGTAACACCGTCAGCAGTAAGACCAAACTCTATAAATGAGGGAGGAATTGCATCCATTGAGCTGATTTCTCCGTCACCTTCGGGATCCTTTGCCATACCGTTTGTAAAATCATATTCAAACTTTTCCTGACCAAGGAAGCGCTGAAGCACACCGTTGATAAGGTCAGTTACCTGAGGCACACTGCAGTCGGTAAGCTGAATATCAATATACTGATCCTTTGTACCTATAAATGAAGCATCTGAAGCCTTAAGGCTATTTACACCGTCAACAACCTTTTTAAGAATTTCTTCCTTGCTTTCGCCCTCATTCTTTTTGTCTGTGGTGTCTTCTTTGCCGTTATCTGTAGAAGGAGCATCAGGCTTTGAGGGAGCTGTTGTGCCGGGCTCTGAAGGAGTTGTTGTTGAAGGAATAGTTGTAGGTGTTGTGGTGGGAGCTGTTGTTGAAATCTCTGTAGTATTTGTTGTATCCACTTCGGGCTCACTTAAAAAAGCTGAAGTGCTCCAGAACAGAAGAGCAGCAGCCACTACAGCCATTACCCAGATATAAATTATATGCTGTTTATCAAGAGCAGTATAAGACTTTTTTCGTTCTGCTCTTTGTTCTTTTCTGAGCTTTTTAGCAGCTTTTCTTTTTTCAGAACGTGCTGACATAAAAACATCTCCTTAATTAAAAATAAGTATTAATTTACAGTTAGTTTAATTATATACTTATTCGGTGCTTTTTTCAAGTAGTTATATGAATTTAACAATTGGCAAAAGAAAGAAACATATTTTTGCAATAAAAAACGGTGCAGCTGTACTGCACCGTTTCAGCTTGTCGAAAAAGTAATTTTCGGCAAGCTGTCAGACTTTCGAGAAATGTGCAAGATGACCTTTTCTTTACCCCGAAGGCGTACATGGGTACTCCGAGAGGGTAAAAAAAGGTCAAAACAATGTTAAAATCGTACAAAGTTCGATGCTTTGTACGATTTTCTTAACCTTAATATCAAATTGAATTTGCTGTACGATTTACATATCAACACAACATTGTTGTTCTTGTGCGTTTATCGACAGTCTGAA
>JBGVFK010000048.1:0-62680 GCA_045121075.1 Acutalibacteraceae bacterium
TGTTCTTTTAGTTCTAATATTTCTTTTTCGTATTCTTTTATATGTCTGTAGCTTCTGGGCATAAAAATTCCTCCTATGATAGTTTTATTTTACCATAGGAGGGTTCTTTTTTCTATTGTCCGTTTTTACTGGACTTGTTCACTAAAAGGAAAGGGAAAAATGATTTTTTAAGCAACAATAAGAAGCACTGTGAAGATTACTGCAATAACAAAGGTGATGCAGTATCTTTCAAGATAAGCACCTACATAAAGAAGTGCAGCTGCGGGAGCGTAGAAAATCTTCTGAAGGATATTGCCGTGCTTATAAACCTTGGTCATCATATTCATCGCATCCTCAATCATAGGATAGCAGTTGAGGAAAAGTGACATTGCAAACCAATATGAAACAGCACTTGCAAGTTTAAGATAAAGGTCGCCGATGCCGAGATAAATAGTAACGAATGAAGGAATCATACACATAACTGATGCCATAAGGCTGCACATAAATGCAGGAACAAAGCAGAAAGCAAAGGCGCCTGTTGCCTTGGGCATAAATTCGTGTTCAATATGACCGCAGGTTTCGTCTCTTCTTAAGTATCTGTTGTCCTCAACGGGAACCTTACAGATTCGGCACACAACCTGCTGCCAGAAACCGCGGATAAGACATCCGGGGAAGGTGAGATATTTAATTAAAATATAAAGTCCTGTCATCAGATGTCACCTCCGTCGTCTGCAATAATTTCTTCAATAGTTATCTTGCCGTTCTTATACTGTGTTACAAGGTCACTGATTTCGTAGCCTGAGCCCTCAAGAAGTGACTTCATTTCATCATAGATTCCTTCTTCGCCTGCATAAAGACCGCAGAGAGCGTAAAGGTTGCAGAGCTGAACAGTATAACCTGAGCTGGTTACTTCTTCAACTGCACTCAGTGCAAGCTCAGCCTCGCCCTTAAGAAGGTATGCAATAGCCTCACACTGCTTGTATGAAAGGTCACCGCTGTAAGCGTGAGCTGCTGCTTCCTCACAAATTTCAAGAATCTTGTCAGCGTCGGGAGTTTCAAGATAACGGTAGTAGGTAGCCTTTGCAATATATGCACCTGAGTCCTCGCTGTTGATTTCAGTGAGTCTTTCAAAAGCATCGTTAACAGCTTCCTCATCACCTAATCTTGCAGCGATGTTTGCAAGAGTTGCAAGGTATACCCATTCGTAGCCCTCGCCGTTTTTGTCAATTTCCTTAAGTACCTCAAGCTGCTCTTCAAGGCTCTTTTTATTGACATTCATTAAAACATATCTGTAGTAGTCAATAAATACCTTGTTGTACTCATCAATTGTAGCGTCAGCATTGTTTTCCTTGGGGTCAGCTGTTTTAAGAGCTTCAAGCGCTGCCATAAGCTCGTCGTAATCATATTCAGTGCCGTTTGCAACGGGCTCGATTATTGCTGAAACTGCGAAATAGGTTTCTTCAAGACCGGTTGCTTCGTCAATGATTTTCTGATATTTCTTATTCCAGGGAAGCTTAAGTGCGCTTTCTGAATACATTGTTTCAATAAGACTTACAGCGTCACTTGTGTAGCCATTTTTAACATAAGCTTCAATCATCTTGTCAACGACCTTATCTGAAATAACCTCAGGGTCGCTTGAAGAAAGGTAAGAATAACCGCTCTGAAGTGCAGTCATAAGCTTTCCGCTTTCAAAGCTCATTATAACATCTGCGGCAGCAATTGAGCTGTCAAGAGCAGACATTGAAAGATATCCGGTAAGGATAGTAAGTGCGATACCCACGATAATTGCAAGTACACCGCTGAATCTGAGAGGATATCTCTTCATGGTTTCACGGCAGGAATCGCAATAGGGATAGCCTTCACCGAAGTCCTGTGAGCAGGGATTTTCACCGCAGCATTCACACTTAGGAAGAGCTTCTTCCTCGGGAGTTGATTCTTCGTCAAGCTCCTGGATAAGCATTTCAGTGCCGTTCCCTTCTCTTGCAGCATCAAGCTCCTTCTGGAACATATCGCGGATTTCTTCGAGCTCGGTTTCAAGCTCTGTTTTTTCTTCTGCAGCTTCTTCGGCAATTTCTTCAGCTGCTTCTTCAATTGTTTCTTCTACATCCTCGGTGGTTTCGGCTACATCAGCTTCAACAGCTTCATTTGCAGCCTCTTCCTCTTCAAGGATATCATCTTTTTTGAATTCGTCCAAAATGAACCCTCCTTTAGGTTGATAGGTATATTTTAACACCTATTGCTTTAATTTGCAACAGTTTATCACATAATAGAATATAACAAAAGCACTTAAAATTTGGTTTAAAAAGCAATATCCCACAGGAAAAACATTCTGTGGGATAAACTGTTTATTAATCAGATCAGGGAATAACAAAGCCAACCTTTTTCATTACCTTTGTAAGAGTTCTGTCTGCAATTCTGTTTGCAGTTTCAGCGCCCTTAGCCTGAAGATTCTTAAGCTCAGCAGTGTCCTTCATATAGTATTCAAATCTTTCACGAACGGGACGGAGCTCTTCAATTACTGATTCAGCAACGGCAACCTTGAAATCACCGTAGCCCTTGCCCTGAAATTCTGCTTCTATCTGCTCATTTGTAAGACCTGTGCAGCAGGAGTAAATGCTCATAAGGTTGTTTACGCCCTCTTTGCCTTCGCCGTAGTAAACACCGCCCTCACTGTCAGTAACGGCACTTTTGATTTTCTTCATAATCTGCTCAGGTGTGTCGAAAACTGAAATATAGCTCTTGGGGTTGGGATCTGATTTACTCATCTTCTTTGTGGGATCCTGAAGGCTCATTACTCTTGCACCGCTCTTGCCGATGTAGGGATCGGGAATGGTGAAGGTCTTGCCGTAAATTCCGTTGAAACGGTTTGCAATATCTCTTGCAATTTCAAGATGCTGCTTCTGGTCAGCACCAACGGGAACGAGATCAGCCTGATAAAGAAGAATATCAGCAGCCATAAGTACGGGATAAGAGAAAAGACCAACATTGATATTGTCTGCGTGTGAGAGTGATTTATCCTTGAACTGAGTCATTCTTGACATTTCACCGAACTGTGTGTAGCAGTTGAGAATCCACGCAAGCTGTGAGTGAGCAGGCACCTGACTCTGCAGGAAAATGATGCTCTTTTCGGGGTCAAGACCAATTGCAAGAAGAAGTGCGAACACTTCGTTGCTCTGCTGACGGAGCTTTTTGGGGTCCTGTCTTACAGTTATTGCATGAAGGTCTGCAACGGCAAAAGCACCGTCGAAGTCGCTTGAAAGCTTTGTCCAGTTTTTAAGAGCACCAAGGTAGTTACCAAGTGTAGGAATACCTGAGGGCTGAATACAAGAGAGAATTTTCTTTTTTCTTTCGGGCTGAGCATTCTCAGCAGTAATGATTTTTTCTTCCATCTGAGTCATCCTTTCAAAATAAAAAACCTGCTCCCGAAAAAGGAACAGGTAAATCTGTTTAAGCCACCTTTTTTTCACGCACAGTCATACGCTCTCATCATAACGGTTAGAGTTTCCGTCGACGCCTACTTGATTCGGGCCGCCCTCACAAGTCCATTCAGCATTACTTTCACTGCCGTTTTCCACCAATTACGGCTCTCTTGAAGCTTCCGTAAAGCCTACTACTCTTGCTCATCGGTTTATTTTATTGCTATGATTATAAACCAAGGCAGATGTTTTGTCAACTCTTTACAGATACTTTTTGAGGGAGTCGCTGAGGTTTTCTTCCTCGTTGATAAGGCGTTTTGCAAGGCGCTTTGATTTATCGTCGGCTTCGATATAATCGTTAAGGTAACCCGTCAGCTGCTTGATACCCATATTACAACCGTCGATTATAAGGGAGGCAATTGTTTTATCGTCCTCGTGCATCATCATTTTCATATTGATTTTAGCCCAGCTCATCATTTTAGCCATAGGCGACGGGTCTTTTCCGTCGCCTTCAATTTCATCAAGATATTCCTTGATATCCTTGATTATCTGCTCGTGAGTTTTTGTGCTTTCTGTAAGAAGTGTAAGCAGGTCCTTTGATTTAACATTATCGAGCACTTCCTTGATTGAGCTTACGGCTGTTTTTGTTCCTGCGTCACATTCTTTCAGAAGTTTAATTGTATCGTCGTTCATAAATTTGCTCCTTTTGTTGGTATGCGGTAATATGATTGTCTGTTTGGATGGAGGATATTCGCTTTTGTGTGGTATTTTTTTCTGAAGTACAATATACCACAGAGAGCATACTCACTTGCCCTACAAGCTTTATAAAAGAGGGTAAACAGCGGTCAGTGAATGTCGGGAGCAAAAACGCAAGAAAGAGTAAACAATAAAGCAGACGATTGACTCGCTATGAGTACACCGCTAACTAGCGGACTCATTTATCGCATTTCCTGAAAGCCGCAGTATAAAGCACCCTGCTACCGTTATTCAGAGCAACAGAGCTTTAAAATTGTCGATAGGTACTTTCTTACCAATTGCAGAAAAAGTGAGCAGAAAGGGCACATAAAGAAATCTGTTCAGCAATTCTGGACGACAATTTTATGGTCTCGGAGTAGTGTGGAACCAAGCGTGTTTTTGCTTACTTTTGCCACAACCGGCAAAAGTAAGTGCCCACCGCACAGGTGAGCACCACATAAAAGCATCGCAAATATAAAGGCGGGAAAAATCAACCTTCCATAATAAGCAAAGCAAACAAAAAAGCTGCCACCGAAGTGACAGCCTTTAAATAGCATAAATTATTTAGCGAGAGCACCGATTTCAAGCATAAATCCACCGATCTGTGCACCGAATTCAGGACCACCATCCATTACAAGACGGCCAGCCTTTGTAGCCTCGAGCATATCGTCAATGCTCATAAGGATACCGAGAGCGCTGTCAAGATTGTTGAAGCGAAGTGTGAAGAAAGGCATTGCTCTCTTGTATTCACCACGACCTGCTCTTGACTTACCTGCCTTGATTCTGATGAATGCTGAAACCTGAGGATAACCGTCAACTGCAAAAGCATAAACACGGTCGGGGCTCTTTGTGGTCCAATCCTTGATTCCGGGATGTCCCATCTTGTTGAGCTGGCTGATACCGCTTGAAAGAAGATAGAAGTAGCACTTTACAAGAAGCTCCTTTGTTTCTTCATCCTTGGGAGGTTCTGTAGCACCGAGAAGGTTAGCCATTTTAAGAAGAACCATTACAAAGCTGATAAGAACGTCGGCTTTCTTGAAGCCCTTGATCTTGGGAATACCAGCGGGAGTGATGTTGCCCTTGAAGAAATCGTTAAGGTTTTCAACACTCTTGAACTGGAGCTCGATGTGGGGATCTTCAGTAAGACAGGGATGTACAAGCCATTCGCCTGAGTTAACAACGAAGTGCATACCTCTCTTGCCGCCTTCAACCTCGGGGTCAAGACAGCTTACCTGAATTACTGCGTGTGCATGTTCAAACTTTTTTCTGAGCTTGGGATCGTCATTTGCAATTACTTTTACAAGCGGCAAAGCAGCATTGAGAAAGATTTTATTTGAATATAAGGCTTCCTGTGTATGAGCCATGTCATTTGCCTCCTTGTATTATTAGAATTCGTCGTCCCAGTTATCGTCTTCTTCAAAGTCTGCGTTCATTGTTTCACGAACTGCAGCGATGATACCGTTAGCGTCGATACCTGCGTCTGACATAATGTCTTCATGAAGACCGATCATAGCAAAGCCCTTATGACCGAGCATCTTGAATGCGCAGCCCTTACCGTACTGAGCCATAACTTCAGCAACTGCTGTGCCGAGGCCGCCTGTAACAAGGTGGTCTTCAACTGTAACAATTCTTCTTGTGTCAGCAATAGCCTTCTGAATTGCTTCAACGTCGATGGGCTTGATTGTGTGCATATTAAGAACACGAACGCTGAGACCGTCTGAGTTCTTAAGGAATTTAGCAGCTTCACGAGCCTGGAATACACAAGAACCGCAAGCGATAACTGTGATGTCTGTACCTTCGTGAACTTCAACTGCCTTACCTACTTCAAAGCCGTAATCCTGGTTCTCATAAAGAACACGGTCAAAGCCGCGGTTGATACGGATGTAGTAGGGACCAAAGTTTTCGTAAGCTGCGTTAACAGCGTTAGCTGTTTCAAAGCCGTCAGCAGGAACGATAACTGTAAGGTTGGGCATTGCTCTTGTGATAGCAAGGTCAGTAATAGCGTGGTGAGTTGAACCAGCCTGACCGAATGATGTACCTGAGTGTGTAGCAATAATCTTTGCGTTAACATTCTGATAGCAGATGTCTGTGTGAAGCTGGTCACAAGCTCTCATTGATGTGAAAGCTGAGAAGCCTGAAAGGAAGGGAATCATTCCTGCTCTAGCCATACCAGCAGCAACACCGAACATATCCTGCTCAGCAATACCTACGTTGATAACTCTTTCAGGGCAAACCTTAAGAACGTCGCCGAGTTTTGTTGATTTTGCAAGGTCAGCTGTGATAGCAACAACCTTGGGGTCCTTTAAAATGATGTCAGCAAGAGCCTTACCGTAAATTTCTGCTGTTGAAAGTGAGGTCTGGTCAACTGCTGTATAAACAAATCCGCCTGCCATAATTATTTGCCCTCCTTTTCTGCACGAGCTACACGAGCCTTGTAATCTTCGTCAAGTTCCTTGTTGAACTTCTCGAACATAGCGTCGTCGATAGCACCGTAGTGCCATGTGTAGTCGCCTTCAATTGACTTGATGCCGGCGCCCTTCTTTGTATCCATAAGAATACATGTGGGTGCACAGGGTTCCTTTGATCTTTCGATAGCTACGTCAATAGCATCGCAAAGCTCACCGATATTGTTACCGTCAACAACGATTGTGTTGAAGCCGAAAGCTGTCATCTTGTCAGCAAGAGGTTCAAGCTTCTTGATATCCTCTGTGTTACCGTCGATCATGTTGTGGTTTCTGTCGATGAATACGATGCAGTTTGAAAGGTTGTAGTGATTGATTGTCATAAAGCCTTCCCAGCATGAGCCTTCACCGAGCTCACCGTCACCGGTTACTACATATGTAAGGTAGTTTTTGCCCATAAGTCTTGCTGCAAGAGCTGTACCTGCTGCAATTGAGGGACCGTGACCGAGTGAACCTGTTGATGCGTCAACACCAACTACCTTGTTTGAGTCAAGGTGCATACCCATCTTTGAGCCTGAAAGGTTGAATGACTTGAGCATTTCAACATCGTTGAAGCCCTTGTCGCAAAGAACGGGAGCATAAGCAATAGCTGCGTGACCCTTTGAAAGGATGAAACGGTCTCTGTCTTCCCACTGGGGTTCGTCAACCTTGATGTTAAGATACTTGTGATAGAGAACGGTAAGAAGGTCCATAACGCTCATACCGCCGCCGAAGTGACCGCTGCCTGCCCATACAGTTGTCTGAACTGTAAGCTTACGAAGATCGAGAGCCTTTTTTTCAAGAGCAAGCCATTCTGATTTTGAAAGTGGCATAATGTTTTCCTCCAATCAATTAATGATTATAATTTTTTATGTGCTGAGCGTAAGGCAGCAAGCCTGCCGCCTTACGCAAAGTGTTTCATTTTATCTGAAAAGCTCGGGATGGTTCTTAGCAACGATATCGAAAGCTTCGTGAGCAACCTCGATAGTGTGCTTGATATCCTTATCTGAAAGAGCTGCGTTGATGAAGTGGTTGTGGTGTGAAGTAAGGAAGATACCTCTTGAAACCATTTCAGCAATCCATTCCTGATGAAGAACCATATTGTCATCGTTAGCAATTCTGAGATAGAAGAGTGCGGGAGCACCTGTTGCACGAAGATCAAAGCCGTGTTCAGCACCAGCCTTTACAAGACCTGATGTGAGCTTTTCACCCTTAGCCTTGAAGAGTGCGGGAGCGTCAATTTCCTTGAGCTTGTTGATGTTTGCGATACAAGCAGCAAAGGGAACAGCTGAAAGCCAGTATGAGCCTGTGTATGAAAGTGAGCTCATTGCGCTCTTAAGGAAATCCTTACCGCAGATAGCTGACATATTGTAGCCGTTAGCAAGAGCCTTACAGAAGCAGATAAGGTCTGCTTCGAAGCCGAAGAAGTGGTCTGAACCTGCAAGGTCAAGACGGAAGCCTGCACGAACGTCGTCTACGATGAGAACGATGTCATGAGCTGTACAGATCTTTCTAACCTTCTGCCAGAAGCCTTCCTCGGGGAAAGCATTGTCGTGGAAGTTACCGTGATCGTAGGGCTGAGCGATGATACAAGCAATTTCATTCTTGTTCTCTTCAATTGTCTTTTCAAGAAGAGGAATGTCATTCCAGGGAAGGATAATGTTGTTAGCAACATCTTCTTCAAGAACACCGGGATAGTCCTTCTTCATACACCAGGGTGAAACACCGTGGTAGTAGCCTGAGAACATAATGATCTTCTTTCTGTGTGTATATGCTCTAGCGCACATGATAGCGCCCTGAGTTGCGTCGTTACCGTTCTTTGCAAAGAATGCCCAGTCAGCTGTGTTAACAGTGTCAACAAGAAGCTCAGCACATTCAACCATAACCTTACCGGGCTGAGTTGTGCAGTTACCGAGAGCGATCTGCTTTGCAGCTGCAGCGTCAACGTCAGCATCGCAGTAACCGAGAACGTTGGGACCGTATGCGCACATATAGTCGATGAACTTGTTGCCGTCAACGTCCCAGATGTATGTACCCTTTGCCTTTTCAGCAAACATGGGCCACTTGCTTACGGGAATAAACTGACCTTCTGCAGGGCCGAGATGTCCGTAAATACCGGAGGGAACAACCTTTGTTGCTCTGTTGAAGAGCTCTGTGCTTTTATCATAGTTGTAAACGGGAAAACTCATGATTAAACCTCCTTATGCAAGATAGATAGCAACTCTGTCGAGTATTCTGTTTACGTTGTCGATCATATTAACAAGACCGAACATACCGATCTTACCTTCACCGATGCAAGCAACAGCGTTTACGTTGCCGTCGAAGAGGTCACGAGCAAGACGGATGCCGTTGAATTCCATCTTTGAGTGGAAGCGTTCGGGCTTTTCCTTGATTGTAACCATGTGGTGGTTCTTAACTACGATACCAGCCTGTACGCAGTCCTTGATTGAAACCTCAACAATACCGTCGGGAATCTGTGAAGCACTGAAGGTACCGATAGGATCGTTGTTACCGATCTGTGAAAGAGCAACAGTGATTACATAGAACATAAGCTTTGTGCTGATTTCAAAGAATTTTTCGTCCTTGAGGTCTTCCTCTGAAGCTCTGAGATACTTTGTGAGAATTTCAGTAAGGGGAAGGAAATTCTTGAGAAGGAAAAGAATCTTTGAGTAACCCTTTGAGGGGATGGGTGTAACTGTGCCGTCGATCATTCCGTTGAACTTTTCGCATGAGCCGAAGGGAAGAAGTACGTCGCAGTTTTCAATGCCCTGTTCCATTCTGCATCTTCCGTTTTTGAAGGTGAGAGTAGCACTGGGACCGTCAGTAACAGCAAGGCCGATTGAAACGGGCTTCTTCGGATTAGCAAGCTTGCTAGCTTCTTCATCTAATTCGCAGAGATTTTCAATTGTGCCCAGGATGGCATACATATTGATATATGCCAAAGTTTTTGCATCTGTCATATAAAATCCTCCTTTGGAAAGTGAGCAGTGACTCACTTTGTGTAATTAAATGCTGTTGGTTATATTCTATCAAAATTCCATTTATATGTCAACAGTTCTGTGGCTTTATAACAAAATATTCAAGGAATAAATTGATTGAAAATATAAAAAAATCCACCGATTTTCATCGGTGGACTAAATTTTTTCAATCGGGCTTCTATCAGTATGTAATTGTGTAATCCTTTTCAAAGCAGATTTCACAGCTTACATTGTGTGTGCCGAACATATTAACAACCATTTCCATTACAAGAGGAGTTGAGTAATTTGCCCATGTGATATTACCTGAAGCCTTGTCAATCTTACACTTGATTACACAGTTGAAGTACTTGCAGTCGAATTTTTCCATCATGCTGCCGTATTCACTGTTGGTGATGTCGCCTGCTTCAATTACGTCAAAGCCTGCACCTACGCCTGTGCCGGGAACGGGATTGGTTTCATCCTTAACCTTGATCATAATTTCATATTCTGTGCCGTTGTCTGTGCATGTTGCTTCAACAATGTCAGCCTCTGTAAGCTTACTTGTGTAGTCCTCACCGGGAACGATGAAGTTTTCCTTGATTGAAGCAGCGTCTGCGTATTCAATAGGATCAAGGTCGTCAGTCATAAACTTAGGAATAATTGTGTTTGCAAGGCTCTTAAGTGCACCGGGTACAACAAGAGTTTCTTCGTTCATTTTTCTGTATTCATAGTTCTTTACAACCTTTGTAGCGCTTGTTTTGATTTTGTTTGCGCTGTCGTTGTAAAGCTGAAGAATTTCAGCAGTTGTTTTTTCGCCTGCGTTTGCTTCGGGAGCTGCAGTTGTTGCTTCTTCGCTGCCACCGTTTTCAGCGGGAGCTGTTGTTGCGGGTGCAGTAGTCTGGGGAGCTGCAGTTGTGGGAGCAGTTGTTGCCTGTGTAGTCTGAGGAGCCTCGGTTGCGTTAACTGCAGTATCCTCTGCTGCCTTGGGGCTTGTTATTGTGCCGAAGAAAAAGCCGCCTGAGAAAAGCATTATAATTGAAAGTGCAATTGCGATACCCTTTATGAGTTCATCGCCAAGAGAGTCAGTTACGTTTTCAAAAAAATCTTTCATTTAAAAATTTTCCTTTCAGTTCCTGTTTTTTCTTATTTTATTACATTTTGTCGAAAAATGCAAGTAATAGTTTTATCGCTTTTCAAAATCTGATGCAGGGTGCTTGCACCAGGGACAGATAAAGTCCTCAGGTAAGTCCTCACCCTCATATACATAGCCACAGATTTTACATACATAACCCTTTGATTTCTTTTCTTCAGGTCGAGGCTTTATATGCTTCTGATAATAGCTGTAGGTAACGGTTTCCTTGTCGTTGATAATGCCGCTGTCCGTAATTTCACAGATGAACATTCCGTGAGTGCCGAAGTCAACATAATCGGTAACCTTAAGGGAAATAAAGGTGTTCACATAGTCATTCAGCACAGGCAGACCGTTTTCGCTGAGGGAATAAGAAATGCCTTCAAACTTATCCTTGTCCTTACCGCTCTGAAAGCCGAAATTCTGAAAAATTGAAAAAGGTGTTTCTGTTGTAAGGCAGTTTACGTTGAGAATGCCTATTTCTTTTATAATTGTATGGGAATAGTTGTCCTTATTGATTGTAACTGCAACACGGTTAGGTGTATTGGTTACCTGAGTTACGGTGTTTACTATAAGTCCGTTAGCCTTGCCATCAAGTGAGCTTGTTACAAGAAATAAGCCGTAGGGAATGCTGAAAAGTGATCTGTTGTCGTCTCTTGTTGCCTTGATCTCATTAGTTGCCATAGTAATTCTCCTTTACAAGTTAGTTTTATTTATAAGTATATACTTGTCTCAGGGATTTATATGCTGTCACGCTCTTTTTTTGAAAACACACAGCCGCAATAATCCTGACGGTAAAGCCCGTATTTTCTTGAAAGCTCAGTACTTTTCTTGTAGCCTTCCTTTTTCTTGAAGTCTGATGGCAGATGCTTTACTCCGTATTCTTCAGCCAGAGCTTCACCGATTTCGTTTATCTTCTGTGCATTTTTAAGTGGACTTATTGAAAGCGTTGTTGTGAAATAATCAAAATTGCCCTTTTTTGCATATTCGGCAGCCTCACGAAGACGCAGCTCATAGCACTTAAAGCATCTTTCTCCGCCTTCTCTTATGCTTTCAAGACCCTTGACCGCAGAATAGAATTCCTGTGGGTCAAAGTTGCCCTCAAGAAAGGAAACGGGATTTTTAAATTCCATTTCATTTATAAGACGCTTCTGCTCTTCAACTCTTTTGAAGTATTCCTCTTCAGGATAGATGTTGGGATTATAGTAGAGGAGAGTTATTCTGAAAAACTCCGACAGATATGAAAGACAGTAGCTGCTGCAGGGTGCACAGCATGAATGAAGAAGAAGTGAGGGTGTAACACCGTCCTTCTGATTTTTATCTATAAGCTTTTCCAGCTCCTTCTGAAAGTTGCGCACAAAATAACCTCCTTTCGGTTTCCTGATGCAATTTTACCACAGATTAAGCTTTTTTGCAAACAAAAATCGCCGGCCAAGGCCGACGACTTTTGAAGGAATTTGAATGAGGCAACTATGAAAATGAAAAATAAACATTTTGTAGTTACACCCTTATTTTAATACCGTAAATCTGCATAGTCAAGGTTTGCACAAGTGAATTTACAACAAATTCATCCTTTTTGTCGCCTAAAACAGCCTGAGTTCACAGTTTGTTCTTATTTTAATTCCTCAACTGCATTTTTAAGGTTTTCCATTGCTTTTTCAACGGTTGCTCGGGGACAAGCAAGAACAATTCTCTGGAAAAGCTCTGAGCTTTCACCGAAGATGTGACCACCGTCAAGCCACAGCTTAGCCTTGTTAACGATAAAGTCATTAAGCTCATCCTTATTCATACCAAGACCTGAGCAGTCAAGCCACGCAAAGTATGTGCCCTGAGGCTCAATAAGCTTAATGCCGGGAAGATTTTCATTAACGAAATCTCTTACATAATCAAGGTTAGCTCTGATATAAGCGAAGCATTCCTTATACCATTCTTCACCGCCCTCATAAGCAGCCTTTGCAGCAATAATACCCATAGCGTTACTGCAGGTGTGACCTGCACCAACAAGCTCCTTTTCGTAAATGGCTCTTGTTTCTTCACCGGGAATTACAATGTTTGACATCTGAAGACCTGCAATGTTGAAGGTCTTGCTGGGTGCAGTGCAGATAACCATTCTGTCAGCAATTTCAGGACAGGCAAGCATAAAGGGAGTGTGCTCATTTCCTGGATAAACAAAGTCGCAGTGAATTTCATCAGATACAACAAAGAGGTTATACTTCTTGCAGATTTCACCTAATTTCTGAAGCTCCTCTTTAGTCCACACTCTGCAAACAGGGTTGTGAGGACTGCACATAATGAAAAGCTTAACATTGTTTTCCTTAATCTTGTTTTCAAAGTCAGCAAAGTCTATTGTATATTTGCCGTCAGCATAAACAAGGGGACTTTCAATGATTTTTCTGTCGTTGTTTCTTATTACATTATAAAACGGATAGTAAACGGGAGGCTGAATAATAACAGCATCGCCCTTTTCGGTGAAGGCTCTTACTGCAATTGCAAGAGCGATTACAACACCGGGAGTTTTAACAATCCATTCCTTTCTGATTTCCCAGTTGAAGTGCTTTTTAAACCAGCCGATAACAACCTCAAAGTAATCATCCTTGGGGTCGCTGTAACCGAAAATGCCCTTGTCAACATATGTTCTAAGTGCATTGATTACACTTTCGGGTGCCATAAAGTCCATGTCTGCAATCCACATTGAAACGAGGTCTTCAGGCATATTGTTTTCCTTTGCAAAGTCAAACTTAAGGCTGTTGGTGTTTCTTCTGTCGTTGATTACATCGAAATTATACATTTTACACATCTCCTTTAAGGTGATTAAACGTAGTAAACCTTTAATTTGTCAAGACAAACTGCAGCAAGTCTTCCGCCGTAACCGCAGCCGCAGTCAATTGCAAGGTGTCTCTTTTTGGAGTAAACCTTACCTGTAAGGCTTCTGTCAATAACTGCTGTGGGTGTGTGTCCTGTTACGAGATACTTATCTGCGAAGTAAATGCTGTTGTAGTCGGTTTTTGCAAAGACAAAATCCTCCTCGTCATATTCGCTGAGGTCTTTATCCTCTTCAAAATTATTAATACCTGCATGGCAGAGAACAAAGTCCTTGCCGCCTGCTTCAATTTCTTCAACTGCCTCAAACTCGCTGAGGTAGTCGATAACGCTTTCCTTACCCTCTTCGTCAAGGCTGAGGAAATCCTCAGTAGTTTTTACGCTCTTCATTTTAAGCCACTTACTGAAAAGCTCCTTATCCTCACCGCTGAGCTTTTCGTTTGCTTCATCAATGCTTGAAAATTCAGCGATAAGAGGGAAAATCTTCTTTGCCATATATTCGTGCTCACCGAGAACGGGATACATATTGGGGCGGTACATCATATCCTGAAGAAGCTCAATACTGCTGTCACCGATATTGATTATATCGCCGAGAACAAACACGGTGTCGTTATCTGTGGGAGAGAGCTTTTCCATCATTGAGTCAAATTTTTCTTTGTCACCGTGAATGTCGCCGATTACATATATCATAGGGTACTCCTTTTTATTTTGTAATGAGAAGCTCGTTGTTTTCAAGGAACTCATCATAGGTTTCTTTCTTGTCATAAATGCCGTCAGGTCTGAATTCAATAATTCTGTCTGCAATTGACTGCACGAACTGATGGTCGTGTGAGGTAAACAGAAGTGCACCCTTGAACTTAATGAGGGCGTTATTGAGTGCAGTAATTGATTCAAGGTCAAGGTGGTTGGTGGGCTCGTCAAGAATAAGCACATTTGCACCGCTGAGCATCATTTTGCAAAGCATACAGCGTACTCTTTCACCACCGGAAAGCACCTTTGCAGATTTTGTAGCTTCCTCACCTGAGAACATCATTCTGCCAAGCCAACCTCTTACGTCAGTTTCAAACTGAAGGTCAGAATAGTTTCTTATCCAGTCAATAAGGCTGTCGTCAACGCCGTCAAAGAATTCTGAGTTGTCGCTGGGGAAGTAGCTCTGTGAGGTTGTAACGCCCCACTTGAATGTACCCTCGTCGGGCTCAAGCTCACCTGTGATGATTTTGAAGAAGGTTGTTTTAGCAACTGCGTCTGTGCCAACAAAAGCAACCTTTTCGTTAGGTCTGATGGTAAAGCTTACGTTATCAAGCACCTTTCTGTCACCGATTGTTTTTGAAAGGCCCTCAACAATAAGCATATCGTTACCGATTTCTCTGTCAGGCTTGAATTCAACAAAGGGAAAACGTCTTGATGAAACGGGCATATCTTCAATAACAAGGCTTTCAAGAAGCTTTTTACGGCTTGTAGCCTGCTTTGATTTTGATGCGTTAGCGCTGAATCGTGCAATAAATTCCTGAAGCTCCTTCTTCTTTGCTTCAGCCTTTTTGTTCTGCTCACGAAGCTGTCTCTGAGCCATCTGGGTGTATTCGTACCAGAAGTCGTAGTTACCTACATACATTGTGATTTTACCGAAGTCACAGTCAGCAATATGAGTACAAACCTTGTTGAGGAAATGTCTGTCGTGGCTGACAACGATAACTGTATTTTCAAAGTTCATAAGGAATTCTTCAAGCCAGTTAATAGCCGCAACATCAAGGTGGTTGGTAGGCTCGTCAAGAAGAAGAATGTCGGGATTGCCGAAAAGCGCCTGAGCAAGAAGAACCTTAACCTTCTGGTCACCGTCAAGCTCACTCATAAGGCTGTAGTGAAATTCGTTGTGAATGCCGAGAGCGTTAAGGAGAATTTCTGCGTCACTTTCAGCGCTCCAGCCGTCCATTTCAGCAAATTCCTCTTCAAGCTCACTGATTCTGATGCCGTCTTCCTCAGTGAATTCTTCCTTTGCGTAAAGCTCCTCCTTGGCGTCCATAATCTCAATAAGCTTGGGGTTGCCCATAAGAACGGTACGGATTACGCTGTATTCGTCATAAGCGAAGTGGTCCTGCTTTAAAACAGAAAGTCTTTCACCGGGAGTGATGGTTACATAGCCCTTGTTAGGCTCAATTTCACCTGAAAGTATTTTAAGAAAAGTTGATTTACCTGCGCCATTTGCACCGATAAGGCCATAGCAGTTGCCCTTTGTAAAGTTGATTGAAACGCTTTTAAAAAGCTCTCTTCCGCCGTACTGAAGAGTTACGTTGTTGGTGCTTATCATATTCGTCACTTCCTTTAAAGTCATTATCGGCTAATTATATCACAAAATTACTGCAAAGGTAAATAGTATACAATAATATTTTTTAATAATAAGAGAGGAAATTTTGCAATTAAGTATTGACAAGTTGAGGGTTTTATGATAATATACTTGGGCAATAAAAAATGCGCTGTTAGCTCAGCTGGATAGAGTGACTGGCTACGAACCAGTAGGTCAGGGGTTCGAGTCCCTTACAGCGCGCCAAACGAAAATCCGTTCACGAAAGTGGGCGGATTTTCGTTTGTATTATTCATTTTTCATTATTCATTATTCATCATTCATTCCTGCAGAACGGATTTTCAAATGAAGAATGAATAATGAAGTCGCTTCGCTGATGAATAATGAATAATGGCGTTTGAAAGTTTTTTGAGACGGCAAGAAAGATGCCGCACAGGAAGATTGATTTCTTTTGCTTCATCATTATTTCCACATTTAATTTAAATTGTTTTTAGCCGTATTGATTGAAGAAATCAACATTCGTTTAATTTCAAGGCAGTCGCAAAGTAAAGACTGACCTTCCTTTTCTGATATATATTCAGACAAAATAAGCAGTTTGAGCCAATATTCGGTTTCTGCAGTTTCTTTTAAAGCGATGTGCATTTTTGCAATAAAATCAGCTCTGCTTTGTCCGTAATTACCCTCATTTATATTTGCACCGATACTTGTTCCGCTGCGGACTATCTGCTTTGAAATTATTGTTTCCTTTTGTTTGGTGATCAAATACTTGTGAAGCTTTATTATTCTTGCTGCAAAATAAATTGATTTATCAATTAAAACATTTTCTTTCATATCCGCACTCTCCTTTTTTGTATGATAACATACCGAAAGTTAAAAATCAATCTTTCTGTGCGGCATCCATCTTACCGTTTAAACAAAGCTTTCAGCGCCATTATTCATTATTCATCAGCGAAGCGGCTTCATTATTCATTCTTCATTCGAAAATCCGTTCTACAGAAATGAATAATGAATGATGAATAATGAAAAATGAATAATACAAACAAAAAAACCGCTCACTTTCGTGAACGGATTTTCGTTTGGTGACCCGGACGGGACTCGAACCCGTGTTACCGCCGTGAAAGGGCGGTGTCTTAACCGCTTGACCACCGGGCCTTATATATGAAAGAGGCGGACACGTTATCCAGCACTCTTTATTGTAGAAATTGGTAGCGGCAGTGGGACTCGAACCTACGACACTCCGGGTATGAACCGAATGCTCTAGCCAACTGAGCTATGCCGCCATTTCTTCACGCCGCATTCACAACGCTCAGATATAATATCACAACATTTTCGATATGTCAAGCGTTTTTTGAAACTTTTTTTATTTTTTTCTGACTTTTTTTCATAGCTATATTCTGCCACATTTTCCTTCAGAAATTCACCGTCTTGAAAGGAAAAATTCTTTAAGCAGATTTCTGCTTTCCTCCTCCATATAACCGCCGGTTATTTTCGGCTTTCTGAAGTATTCCATTTCTGTTAAGTCTGCACGGGTTGTAACGCTGCCTGTTTTTTCGTCAAATGCACCGAAAACAATACTGCCGATTCTGCAATGAAGAAGAGCACCCATACACATAGGGCAGGGCTCAAGAGTTACATAAAGAGTGCAGTCGGAAAGATTTTTTGTGCCGAGGGCCTCAAGAGCCTTCTCAGCAGCCATAACTTCTGCATGGCAGAGAGGATTATTTCTTTCCTCAGTTTCGTTGTGGGCACTTGCAATAACTTCACCGTTTTTTACAATAACTGCACCTACAGGCACTTCGCCCTTTTCTGCGGCTGCTTTTGCCTCAGAAAGAGCAAGGCTCATAAATTTTCTGTGTTCCATATTATTTCACCGAGGTTGCTGTAATTGCAACCATAATAACAAAAGCAATAATCAGTGTGGGTGAGAAGAGGAAGTTAATAATTTTTTCTGAAGTGCTTAGTACCGTTCTTGGCTTACCGGGTCTGATACGGTTTGAATTAAGAGCAAAGAGAAAACAGCTGATAAGTCCGATAATAATAAGAGCATAAATAGCATAGCTGTAAAGAAGCATGCCCTTTTCGTCGCCGACTATCTTTATAAGATAAGTAATTACTACAGAAAGACCGTTGTTGATTCCGTGAGCTACAACGGCAGGCCAGATTGAACCGCATCTTACAGTGAAAAAGCCGAGAGCAATACCTGCCATCATTGCAAAGGGCACCTGAACAAGAGTGCCGTGCATAAGAGCAAAAATTCCTGCAGCCATAACAATTGCAAAGGTGTCACCGTAGGGACGCAGATTACCGAGAATCTGTCCGCGAAGAGAATACTCCTCAACAACTGCAGTAAGAATACATACCTTCAGCATTGTAATGAGAAAGCCCAATATACCGTCGGGCATTTTAATGTCGGGTTTTTCCAGCTCATAGCCGAAAAGAGAAATTATTGTGGTGATGTATGCTGAGGCTATGTTTGCAATCATTACACAGCCTGTACAGCCGAGCATACCGAAAATGAAAAGGCTTCTGCTTTTTACCGGCTCAGCAAGGACAGGCTCATCCTCACCTGAATACTTTTTCATGGCTTTTCCCATAAGAGAAAAGGGCAGAAGAATACCGAGAAGAATAAGCAGAATGTCAACACCGCCCTGGAAAATAAAGCTCTTTGAATAAAGGTTGATGAGATCCAAGCCTTCAAGAGCAGTAACGATAAGATTCTGAATTACGATATAGAGAATCACAGCTGAGCCCGATAAGAGGCCCAGCTTTCTGAGATTTTTTGTTTCTGTGTCTTTTCTTCTGAAGTAGCTTTCCTTGTAAAATTCAGCTTGCTCTTCAGGTGTGTACTGTGAAAATCCGTTCATTAAAATCACTCTTCACTTTCGTCGCTCTGACGCTTTGCTGTTGTCTGGTTTGAGTCAACACCCTCTGTGCTTGATGGCACAAAGAGAATCTTGAAGGTCATAAGCATAAGCTTGAGGTCCTCAAAAATTGACTGGTTTGCAATATACATAAGGTCCATCTGTACCTTGTCATAGGGCGGAGTATTATACTTGCCGTAAACCTGAGCGTAGCCTGTAAGACCTGCCTTAACCTGAAGACGAAGTGCAAATTCGGGCATTTCTTTTTCATACTGCTTTGCAATTTCGGGTCTTTCGGGTCTGGGACCAACAAAGGACATATCGCCCTTAAGGATATTGAAAAGCTGAGGAAGCTCATCAAAACGGATCATACGGATAATTTTGCCGACGGGAGTAATTCTGTCGTCGCTGTCCTTTGCAAGTCTTGCAACACCGTCTTTTTCCGCATCCTGAATCATGCTTCTGAATTTAAGCACCTCAAATTCCTTGCCGTTTTTGGTAAGACGCACCTGCTTATAAAGGGCAGGGCCGCGGTCGTAAGCCTTGATTGCAATTGCAGTAGCAAGCATAAAGGGAGAAGCGATAACAATTGCAATAAGTGAAAGCACAATGTCAAAGAATCTCTTCACATACTGATAAAGAAGTCCGCTGTTGTCCTTTCTCTTGCAACGGTATACGGGAATGTTGAGAAGCTGAATTGTTTTACCGCCTCTTATAATAGTATCGGAAATTTTGGGCTTTACATAAGCAACCTTATCGTTTGCGATGCAGAATTTTACAACCTCGTTTCTGTAATCTGAGGGTACACCGCAAAGGAAAATTGCATCAACGGACTTAAGTGCTTCAAAAAGCTCCTGAAGTGAGGTCTTTTCGCTGTTAAAGGTACGCACAACATTGAAACGGTTTTTCATACTGCGGATATTCTTAAGTGAATAATATGAATCCACGTTGCCGAAAAGAACGATTGTCTTCTTGGGAATATGAATTGAGAAGTAAACTCTGTTTGCAAGAAAGCACCACAGCACAGAGAACAATGAAAAGGCAACGAACATTCCTATAAAGGGCCAGAGTGAAACAAGGCGATAGCTTAAAAGTGAGAAAAGCACATAAGAAAAGCCCTGCAAAAAGCCCACGGCAATTATCTGCGAAAAGGCAAGGTCAGCAACAGTTGCAGTGCCTACTGCGAAGCCGCCGTAAACATTTACGAATGAGGAATAAATTGCAACAAAAAGAGCAAGAAGCAAAAGGTTACCCATTCTGTAGAAGGGTGTGGGAATAAAGGGGTTGAAGTAAGTCATCCACACAAAATAGAGAATACCGCTGAAAAGGGCAATAATTCCGCCCTTGAAAAGGTACATTACAAGCTTTTCCTTCTGATATCTTTTTTGTCTTTCTTTATCGTGGTCAATTATATTTTCATTGATATCCATACATAAACCTCGTGACTTATTTTATATTACTTTAAACCTGAAACTTAATATTAACTTTAATTAAAGTCATTTTATCATAAAAGAGTGCGCTTGTAAAGTTTTTAATAGTTTTATGTAAGAGGGTGTGACAAAAAGCAAGGACAAAACCAACAAAAAATGTAATTACTGTTGACTTGACATTCTATGGGTGATAAAATATTCTTAATATAAAAAACGGAAAACCGTTTAATATGAAAAGGAGAAAGCTTTATGAAACCAAACAAAAACCCACTCTGGCAAACCAACAGCGCTGAAAGAAAAAGCTACTACAGCTACTTCTTCGGTCAGAATATGATCTACAGTATGCTGGCGGCTTATCTTACCACCTACCTTGTGTTCAAGGAAATTGACCCTGTTAAATCAGGTATGATTGTTACAATCGTAAAAATCTGGGACGCAGTAAACGACGCTATCTTCGGCGTAATCTTCGATAAGGTTAAGTTCAAAAGCGGCAAGAAGTACATTCCCTGGCTTAAAATTGCCTGCGCACTTACTCCTGCCGCAACAATTGCAGTATTCATTATTCCCTCAGCGGCATCTGAGGTTGTAAAGCTCATCTGGTTTGCTCTCGCTTACATTGTATGGGATACAGCTTACACAATCTGTGACGTGCCTGCCTTCGGTATCATTACCGCAATGACAACTCAGATTGAAGAAAGAAACACAATTCTTTCACTTAAGGGCATCACCGGCGGTATCGGCTCAGCTCTTACAACTGTTCTTGTAACACTTCTCATCGGTCAGTCAATCAACATCGGCTACGGCCCCACAGCAATTATTATTGCAATTGTTGCTGCGGCAACAATGTTCCCTGTTTGCTTCAAGTGTGAAGAAAGAAACAAGGGCGAGGATGAAGAGCAGTTTACAGTAAGAAGCATGATTAACTATGTTGTTCACAACAAGTATCTTCTTATTTATTACATCGGCTACCTCTTCTATTCAGGTGCTCAGACCTATACAGCTCTTCACCTTCTTATGGCTTACTACATTTACGGTAACGAGCTTATTTCACTTATCACAGGTACAGTTGCAGCCGTTCCTCAGCTTATTATGGCTCTCTTTGTACCGAAAATCATCAGAAAAATTGATAAGTTCACTCTCTTCAAGATTTCTACAGTTGCGGCAATTATTCTTTCAATTCCCATCTGCTTTGCAAGAAACAGCCTTGTGCTCTTTATCGTAACATTTATGCTCCGTGCAATTCCTCTCGGCATTATCGGTGTGCTTTCATTCACCTTCACACCTGACTGTGCTGAATACGGTCAGTTCACAACAGGCACAGAGGCAAAGGGTATCACCTTTGCGATTCAGACCTTTGCAGTTAAGCTTGCAGCAGCAATTTCAAGCGGTCTCGGTCTCTTCCTTCTTGGTCTGTTTAAGTTCAGAACATCATTTGATATTGAAATCAAGGGCTTTGCAGACCTTCAGGCAGTTAACGCAATTGAGCTTCAGCCTGCAGGTGCACTTGACGGTCTTTGGTTCACATACAATGTTGTGCCCATTATCGGTCTTGTAATTGCTCTCGGCATCTGGATGTTCTACAGACTTAAGGACAAGGATGTTCAGGTTATGGCAGACTGCAACAGCGGTAAAATTTCAAAGGAAGAAGCAGAAAAGCTTCTTACAAGAAAATACTAAGACAAAAAGCTCCCGTGATGGGAGCTTTTTTCTTAAAGTTGAAAGTTAAAAGTGGAAAGTTGAAATGCGGTCGCAGGTTTATGCTTCTGTAAATTGTCAGCGATAGTCTGCGAAGAAAGTTGTGTTTAAAAGGGAAGAGAGTAGATTTTAAACCTCTCCGTCTTCGTCTGCGACGAATCCACCTTTTCTTCCAGAAACGGGCACCCTTTTGTCTGCTTTGCAGACATTTCCCCTAACAGGGGAATTACCTTTCAGGAGAGGCAAAACTGACGATACTTGCAAGTTGTATATAAAGATATTCGTAGTGCATTCATATGATTACATAGATAAAAGCAACACAACAAAAGCCTCGCCCGAAAGGAGAGGTGGCACGAAGTGACGGAGAGGTCGGACCCTTTACATCAATCTGCTTAGGCGGTATGAATGTAGAGGTTTTGAAATTCGCTCAAACGGCTATAATCGGAGCGTAGCGACCCACATTTTAACTTTTAACTTTCCACTTTCAACTTTAAAGAAAAAACCGCCTTTCGGGCGGTTTTATTCTGCAATATCAGTAATGTCTGTTGTTTCCTCCGTGGTGTCCTCGGTTGATTCTTCCTCAGTGCTTTCGTCAGAGAGTGCTTCAGAAAGGTTTTCTGAAAGGTCCTCGCTGATGTCGTCCATTAAGGTTGAGCCCTCGTCAAGCATAGAGGTTACATCATCCATTGTTTTTTCACCGCAGGCCGCAAGGGTAAAAAGGGAAGCCACAACACCGAATACAAGAATAAGCGAAATTGCTTTTTTCATAAAGATATCTCCTTTGTTCTTTGTTTTACAAGACTTGTTGTCTGTTGTAAACCTATGCTTAGTATTATCGCATTATGCACTTTTATGCAAAAATCATATATCAAAAAAACAGAAGGCTCCACACTAAGGCGGAGCTTTCTGTTTTGAAGGGAAAATTAATGAAAAACAAAAATGAAGAAATCTTAGTTATCGATGGCTGCCTTTTCTGAGGGCATCATATTATAAACTGTGCCTTCTGAATCAACCATGCTTATTGGTGTTTCGGGAAAAAGGGAATGAATAAGGTCAATGAAGCGGTTACTGTTTTCTCCGGGAAAGCCTGTAACAATGGTCAGAGGCTTTCTTTTTGCAATGTGGGCAGAAACTGTGAGAATAGGGTCATCATTGAAATAAACTGCCATTTCACCGCCGTAGCTTTTTGAAAGCTGAAAAAGTCTTTCAATTATCTCATTGTCTACGGGCTCATTTACTCTGCAAAGAGGAAGCACGGAAACTACTTCTAATTCCGCACTGTTTTTTGCGGCAATTTCCTTTCCTGCCTTTACAAGGTTTTCTGATGACTGCTGAGCAGTTACGCATACCAGAACAGGTCGTTCACTTTTCATGCTCTGACCTCCTTTCCGTATTTTCAGTATAGACCAGTAAGCTTAATCTTACCTTAAACAGGTTTTTAAAGCAGAGAAAAACTTTCTATTGTCAAAAAGCAGTAACTATGTTATAATGACTATGAACAACCTTAAGGAGGCGAAAGCTTTGGCTAAAAAACCCACATTCACCAGGCATACCGGTAACTTTATGAAATACCGTTACCTTCTCGGTGAGCTTGTAATGAAAAACATAAAGCTGCAGTACAGAAATTCTGTGCTTGGCGTACTCTGGACATTTCTTCAGCCTTTGCTTACCATGATTGTTCTGGCTTTCGTGTTCAACAATCTTTTCGGAAGAGATTCCTCAAAGGTTGTAAACTACCCTGTTTATCTTCTTTCAGGCAGACTGCTTCATCAGTTCTTTGTGCAGTCCACCAAAAGAGCGATGAAGTCCATCCGTTCACATACATCTATTATCAAAAAGGTTTATGTGCCGAAATATATTTATCCTATGGCAGGTATACTCTCGAACTTTGTAACCTTCCTTATTTCACTTATAGTTCTTGTGGCAGTAATGACCTTCTATAATATTATCAAGGTAAATCCCGTTGCGGTTTCATGGCCCATTATTTTTGCAGTTGTGCCCATTATCGTGCTGTTTTTCCTCAGCCTTGGTGTTGGTATGATTCTTGCAACTCTTGATGTATTCTTCAAGGATGTTGAAAATCTTTATGATATTTTCACTCTTCTGCTTTTCTATCTTACACCGATTGTTTACACAATAGACCGCCTTGGCTTTACAGAGGGCTCATGGCAGGCTTCACTTCTGAAGCTTAACCCTATGTACGGAATTATCGGAATGTTCCGTGCGGCTATAATTCACTCAACAGAGTTTATGGCTTACTTCAGCGTCAGCGACCTGATTTACTGCAGTGTCTTTGCTCTTGTTTGCTGTGCAATCGGCTTTACAGCCTTCTATAAAAAGCAGGATAAGTTCATTCTTCACATTTAATCCGGTGCCGAAGGAGTGAGATAATTGTCAAAATATGCTATTGAGGTAAATCACGTAAGCATGCTCTTTCATCTTAACAGAGAGCGTGTTGACAGTGCAAAAGAATATGTAATCCGTTTTCTTACCCGTAAGCTTTCCTACAGCGAATTCTGGGCTCTTAAGGATGTAAGCTTCAAGGTTAAAAAGGGTGACCGTGTGGGCATTATGGGCTTTAACGGTGCAGGTAAAAGTACCCTTCTTAAAACTGTTGCAGGTGTGCTTAAGCCCACTATGGGCGATGTTAAGGTAAGAGGTGTAATTGCTCCGCTTCTTGAGCTTGGTGCAGGCTTTGATATGAACTATTCAGGTGCAGAAAACATCTATCTTTACGGTGCAACAATGGGTTATTCCAAGAGCTTCATCAAGGAAAAATTTGACGAAATTGTTGAGTTTTCTGAGCTTGGGGAATTTATCAATTCACCTATGAAAAGCTATTCATCAGGTATGAAAACCCGTCTTGGCTTTTCTATTGCAACAGCAGTAAAGCCCGATGTTCTTATTCTTGACGAGGTGCTTTCCGTTGGTGATGCTGCATTCAAGGATAAGAGTGAGCAGAGAATTATGGATATGATGGCAGACGGTGTAACGGTGCTTTATGTTTCACACAGCACTGAAAGAGTCCGCAAGCTTTGCAACAAGGCTATTATTCTTACCAGGGGTCAGGTTGTGGCTTATGGTGACAGTGATGAAATCTGCGATATGTATAATGAAATGGTAACAAGCAAATAAAACTGAAGCGGTCGGACTTCCGGCCGTTTTTCTTTTGTCATATCGGAGTTTTGATTGTTTAGCTGTTTATTTTTGCTGCTTTGCAAATTTAAAAATGTCTCTCCTGAAAGGCAATTCCCCTGTTAGGGGAAATGTTTGCGAAGCAGACAAAAGGGTGTCCGTTTCTGGAAGAAAAGGTAGATTTATTGAAGATAGCGTGTTATAACCAACCTTTTATATTTTTAGTTGTGCGTTCGCAAGAGCCTCTCCTGAAAGGAGAGGTGGCAACCGAAGGTTGACGGAGAGGACAAAACAACCCTTCATTTTTCCCGCCTTTATGTTTTACGATGCTTTTATGTGGTGCTCCGCTCATGCCGCGGGGGCACTGTGTATAAGCTCTTGTAGAACGGAGAGGTGGGAAAAATCAACCTTCCGTAATAAGCAAAGCAAACACATATAAATGAAAAAGGTCGGTTTTCACCGACCTTTGTGTCATATTAAGTTAAAAACCTCGTCAGAATTATGCGCAATAAAGTCCGCACCGTTTTCTCTCAGCTCCGCTTCATCACGGAAGCCCCAGGTAACACCAATGCACTTTACACCTGCATTGTGTGCAGTCTGCACATCAACCTCGCTGTCACCCACATAAATGCATTCATCAGCAGTGATGCCGAAAAGTGAAATCACCTTAAGCACGTTTACGGGGTTGGGCTTTCTTTCCTCTTCAACAGAAACGCCGATAGCTTCTTCAATGCCCTCGAAGTAATCCTTACAAAGGTCAACCACTGCAGAGTGAAGCTTGTTTGAAACAACTGCTGTGCGAATTCCCTTTTCTCTGAGCTTTTTAATAAGCTCATTCACACCTTCATAGGGAGCAGTGTTGTCTGACATATGCTCTAAATAATGAGCACGGAAGCAGTCAAGACATTTTGCGTTTGTTTCTTCATCAGTACCCTCAGGAGTTGAACGCTCCATAAGCTTTTTTACACCGTTGCCGATGAATCGGCGCACCTCGTCAATTGTCCTTTCGGGAAATCCGAAGGCTCTGAGTGCGTGATTCACCGAATTGTAAAGGTCTACGAGAGTGTCAAGAAGTGTTCCGTCAAGGTCAAAAATTACTGCCTTATACATCATCTTACGGGCTTTGTGTTCCAGATGTCTCTTGCGTAATCGTTGATAGCTCTGTCAGCAGCAAATCTGCCTGCACCTGCGATGTTCATAAGTGACATTCTGTTCCACTTTTCTCTGTCCTTCCATACCTCGTCAATCTTCTTCTGAGCCATTCTGTAATCAGCAAAGTCAGCAAGAACCATATAGGGGTCGTGGTGGATAATTGTGTTTCCGATTTCGGGGAACTGCTTGCCGCCGATGCCCTGCTGAATAAAGTCGATTACTCTCTTGAGCTCGGAATTGTTGTTATAGTAGTTCATAGGCACATAGCCTGTTCTCTGAAGGTCGTTAACAACGGGAGTTGTCATGCCGAAGAGGAACATATTTTCATCAGTTACAGCTTCGTTGATTTCAACGTTTGCACCGTCAAGTGTACCAAGAGTAAGTGCACCGTTAATCATAAGCTTCATATTACCTGTACCGCTTGCCTCTGTACCTGCAAGAGAAATCTGTTCGCTGATGTCAGCAGCAGGCATAAGCTTTTCAGCAAGTGAAACATTGTAGTCCTCAAGATAAACAACCTTAAGTCTGCCCTTCATATCGGGGTCGTTGTTAATAAGGTCAGCAAGTGCACAGATAAGAGAAATAATCTTCTTAGCTACAAAGTAACCTGAAGCAGCCTTTGCACCGAAAATGTATGTGTGAGGCACATAGTCGCCGTTGGGGTTATCCTTGATTTCAAGATATTTTGCAATAATCTGGAAAGCATTAAGGTGCTGACGCTTGTATTCGTGAAGACGCTTAACCTGTACGTCGAAGATTGAATTGGGGTCAATTTCAATGCCTGTTCTTTCCTTGACGATCTTAGCGAATTCCTTCTTGTTTTCGAGCTTGATTTCACCAATCTTCTTAAGAACCTTCTTGTCCTTAGCGAACTTCTTAAGGCCTTCGAGCTCGTCTGCCTTGTAGATGAAGCCATCACCGATAAGCTCAGTAATATAATCTGTAAGAAGAGGGTTGGATTGACAGAGCCAACGTCTGTGAGCAATACCGTTTGTTACATTCTTGAACTTGTCAGGAGTAAGCTTGTAGTATTCGTTGAATACAGTGTCCTTAAGAATCTGGCTGTGAAGCGCTGAAACACCGTTTACGCTGTGGCAGCATGCAACACAAAGGTTAGCCATTCTGATAACACCGTTTGAGATAACAGCCATTTCCTCAACCTTGCCTGCGTCGAAGGTTGTGTTCCAGATGTAGCTTCTGTATCTGTTGTCAATTTCCTTAACAATCTGATAAATTCTGGGAAGAAGGCTTCTGAAGAGATCTTCAGGCCAGCATTCGAGAGCCTCTTTCATAACTGTGTGGTTAGTGTAAGCAGCTGCCTGAGATACAATGTTCCACGCATCGTCCCACCCGTAGCCGCATTCGTCAAGAAGAATACGCATAAGCTCGGGAATTGAAAGTGTGGGGTGAGTATCGTTGATGTGAATTGCATTCTTCTGTGCAAAGTTTTCCATTGTGCCGTCGTGACGGAGATGTCTGCTTACAATGTCCTGAACTGAAGCAGAAACAAGGAAATACTGCTGCTTAAGACGAAGGCTCTTACCTTCGTAGTGGTTGTCTGCAGGGTAAAGAACCTTACTGATAACCTCAGCCATAGCCTGTCTTTCAACAGCCTTCATGTACTGACCCTGATTGAAGTGAGCGAGCTCAAGTGCGGGAGCCTCACTCTTCCAGAGACGGAGAACGGAAATTGCCTTGCCGTCCTTACCGCTTACATACATATCATAGGGTACAGCAATAATTTCGTCAGCATTTTTAAGCTCAACACTGTGGTAGTGTGCATCCCAACGGTCAATTACTTCACCGCCGAAGTAAACCTTGCAGATGTCCTTTTCTCTTCTCTTGAGCCATACCTCGCCACCGGGAAGCCAGAAGTCGGGAAGCTCTGTCTGCCAACCGTCAATAATCTTCTGCTTGAAGATACCGCACTCGTAAAGAATGCTGTAGCCCATACCGTAGTAGCCCTGAGTTGCAAGACCGTCAAGGTAGCAGGCAGCAAGTCTGCCGAGACCGCCGTTACCGAGACCTGCATCGGGTTCGCATTCGTAAAGCTTTTCAAGCTTGATACCGTATTCCTTAAGAGCGTCAGTCATAACCTTTGTAAGGTTAAGGTTGTAAAGGTTGTTCTTAAGTGAACGACCCATAAGGAATTCCATGCTGAGGTAGTAAATCTTCTTTGAGTCAGCATTTTTCTTGTCAGCTCTGAAGTCAACAAGACCGTCATGCATAAGGTCTTTCACAATAAGAGCCACAGCCTTGTAGTACTGCTCGTCGGTTGCTTCTTCAGCAGTTACACCGAAATAATGTGAAAGCTTACCTTTGATCAGGTCTTTTGCTTGTTTCTTTGTAAGTGAATAATTCATAAAAAACCTCCAAATATATGGTAAAAAAACACTTATTTATTTTAATTGTATGGTTATTTTATACTAAAATCCGTAAAATTTCAATAGTAATACGAAAAAACTTTCGCTAAATTGCCACTTTAAAGCGAAAAAATACACTTTAACAAAAAATCTGCCCCTGAATAAACTGTATTGATAGCTATTTTTGCACTTTATGGGAGGATTTTTATGGCAGACACAGTTAGCTTTTTTCTCGGCGCAAATACACCATATGGCTTTGTATCATTTTTTGATGAGCTTTATAATCCTTACGGCACAGACAGAGCAGTTATAATCAAGGGCGGTCCCGGTACGGGAAAATCCGGAATAATCAATGCGTTTGCATCAGCTGCTGAGGGAAAAGGGCTTTTTACGGAACGCATCTATTGTGCAAGCGACCCTAAAAGCCTTGACGGAGTAATTGTTCCGTCAGCAGGCCTTTCTGTTGCAGACGGAACCTCGCCTCATACCCTTGAACCGATTTTTCCCGGTGCTTCAGAGAAAATTATCAATACGGGCGACTTCTGGAATGACAGGGCTCTCTTTGAAAAAGGTGAAGAAATTCGCCGTCTTACTCTTGAAAATTCTCTGCACCACAGACGAAGCACTGCTTACCTCGCTGCAGCAGGCAAGCTGAAGGAGGAAAATATCCGCCTGACGGCACCCTTTGTTAACCGTGAAAAAATCTACTCATACGCTCTGCGGTTTGTAAACCGTGAGCTGCCGCGTGAAGGAGGCTTGCCGGGTAAAAAAAGACGCCGTTTTATAAGTGCTTTTTCGCCTGAAGGAAAAATCTTCTTTAAAAATACAGTGGAAGCTCTTTCATACAGAGTAATAGGCGTTGAGGATGAATTTTCTCACATAAGCGCACTTCTGATTGACCGTATCGGTGAGCTTGCAATAAAACGGGGCTATGATGTTTATTTCTGCTATTGTCCTCTCTCACCCAAGGGTGAATGTGAGCATATTATAATTCCGAAGGCGGGTCTTGCACTTATAAGTGAAAGAAGTGTGCACAATACGGGGCTTGTTTTCGACAGAGTGCTTCACTCGGGTCGGTTTATGTATGAGGGTGCACAAAAGCACCGCAAGCAGCTGTCCTTTAACCGCAGACTTCAGAGTGAGCTTATAAAAGAGAGTATAAATTGCCTAAAAAAGGCAAAAGAGGTTCACGACAGCCTTGAAAAATTATATATTGAAGAGATGGATTTTGATGCCCTTGGTAAAGTTGTACAAAAAACAGTTCAGGATTTTGTAAGGTAGTAAAATATTTAAGTAAATTATTGACAAACCCACGTTCATGTTTTATAATCAAAGTATGATAGTATATCTATAAAACATTATAATGTGGAGGTATTCCGAATGAAAAAGTTAATATCAGTTCTTCTTGCAGCAATTATGCTCCTTTCATGCTTTGGCGTAATGGCTTTTGCTACAGAAGAAACAAATCTCGCTTACGTATCTGTAGTTTACCGTTATGTTGATGAAAACGGTAAGGAAGCAGAAGCAACTGTAGGTCCCAAGGCAGTTGTAAAGGGTAACGTAATTCCTGCAGCTGAAATGGAAGCTTGGCTTCTTGATATGCCCAGAGAATTCAGCTATGATTATCAGATCACTGAAGACGGCTACACAAGAACAGAAACAAGAACATTCACCTTCAAGGGCTTCGCAAAGCAGGGTGACGAAAGCGGCACACTTTACTACTTCGGCAGCACAGATGAAATCAAAGAAGATACAGTATTTGTTGCTCAGTACAAAATTGAAGATACAAAAGATTTTGTAACCTTCTGGGAGCTTGTTCAGTCAATCTTCGCAAGATTCAACCTTATCTTTGAATACTTCTCAGAAATCTTCAAGTTCTGATTTATAACAGTTTTCCCGTCAGATTTTCTGACGGGATTTTTGTTTTTGTTTGTAGCTGAATTTAACTGGTAACGGCTAAAAGAATGCAAAAATGCATGACCCTTCCGTTACACTGCATGTGCCACCTTCCTTAAAAGGGACGGCAGTGTGTCCCTACGATGCCTTTCAGGTTTCGTCAGCTTGCCTTGCCTGAAATGAGAGGTGGCACGAAGTGACGGAGAGGTGGGAAAGCGGACACGGCAAGCCGTGTCCCTACTGTAATGTCTTTTGGGGTTTGGTGTGTCGGTTGGGCGGACACGACACGTTGTGTCCCTACGATGCACTTTCAGGTTTCGTCAGTAATACAATCGGAGCTCTGCTCCCCACATTTCAACTTTCAACTTTTAACTTTCCACTTTATTTTCTCCGGAGCGAAGCGACCCGATAATTTTGCATTTTGCATTTAAAAAAGCGGCTCAAGCAGAAACCCACAGTTTAATTCTCATCCCAACCTGCCAAGAAGAATACCCGAAGCAAGACAGAACAGGCAGCCTGTTATAATCCCTAAAATCTCAGCAAGACAAGGTTTTCTTCTTTTGTTCTGCGGCGGAGCAGAGGTGCCCTTTGCAATAGCGCCTGCCTTTTCACGGATTTTACCTTCGCTTAAGGCGGCATAATCAGGGCTTACAAAAAACATTATTTTCTCGAAGTATTCACTTCCGGTATCGCTTACCTCAACAACTCTGTGATTTACACCTTTAATCATAAAAATTTCCTTTCATAAAGAGCTTTCCTTTTTATTTTTATATTGCCAAGAGCTTTTTATTCTATGACTTGAAACGGAAATATTTTGTGCAAACTTACGAAACTGATTTTGCGAAAGGTAAAAAGAATACAAAAATTTCTGCAGATTTTGTATCCTTTTACCAAAGAGAGTTTTCAACATTTTCCACACACTTATTAACACAAACCTGTGGAAAACTCTGCGGAAAAAGTGCAAAACTCCCTGTTTTTCTATGGTTTTACATGTGAAAAATATTAAACTTACGGTTTTTTCAGTGTTGAAAACTATTTTTATTGCTTTTTGGAATAAAGCATTCTTAAAGAATTTTTGGCATTTTTTATGTACATTTTAACTAATTCTGTCAGACTATAGGATGAGAAAAATAAGGCAAAGCTTAATCTGCAAAAATTTACCGCTTGTTAATTCAAATAAATTGACAAAGACTTATTTTTGTATTATTATATATAATTGTGTAATTATGTAATATTTTTAATGAAAGGTAGTGTTACAAATGAGTTCATGCTCAGGTAATTGTTCATCATGCTCATCAGCAGAGGGTTGCAGCAGTAAGGATCCCCACCTCAAGCAGAATGAGTATTCAGATATCAAAAAGATTTATGCCGTAGTAAGCGGTAAGGGTGGCGTAGGTAAGTCATCTCTTACAGCAATGCTTGCTTCAGCAACTCAGGCTATGGGTAAGCAGACAGCTATTCTTGACGCTGACGTAACCGGCCCCTCAATTCCCAAAATGTTCGGCATTGACGGTATGGCTGAGGTTGACGCAACAGGTATGCTTCCTGCAGTTTCAAAAACAGGTGTAAGAGTTATGTCTGTTAACCTTCTTCTTCCCGAAAAGGATTCACCCGTTGTATGGAGAGGTCCTGTTATCAGCGGTGTGATTCAGCAGTTCTTCACCGACGTCGCATGGGGCGATGTTGACTATATGTTTGTTGATATGCCTCCCGGAACAGGCGATGTACCCCTTACAGTTTTCCAGAACCTTAAGGTTGACGGCATTATTGTTGTTACAACACCTCAGGACCTTGTTGGTCTTATTGTAAGCAAGGCTATCAAAATGGCGGCAATGATGAACATTCCCGTTCTCGGTCTTGTTGAAAACTTCAGCTACTTTGAGTGTCCCGACTGCGGAAAGCAGCACTCAATTTTCGGCGAAAGCAGAACAGACGAAATTGCAGAAAAGTTCGGTCTTTCCGTGCTTGCAAAGCTTCCCATTGACCCGAGAACAGCTTCTCTTGCAGATAAGGGAGCAATTGAGCTTTCTGATATTGACAAGGTAGTTCCTCTTGTTAAAACAATTATCGAATAAGGTTTTAATTCTTTATTCACAGAAATCTTAACATTTAAAGAAAAGCAGAAGCCTCTTTAACATAAGGTTTACATTGTGTTTGATATTTCAGACGCAATTTTCTGCTATTCTTTAATATAGAAATATAGACTAAAACTTAATACATAAGGAGCGACCTATGAAAAAGATTCTCAGAAACATTTTTTTATGTATCCTGGCTCTTATCGTTGCTGCAGCAGGCGGTGTATGGTACACACTTTTCGGCGTAAGCGAAAAGCCCGTTGAGGTTGACAGTACTGCTGTCAGCACAACCTCTAATTATACAGGACCCAACATTGACGTTGAAATCAACCCTGAGGACTACACAGGTGCAATTGTAACAACAATTCCCACAACAAAAGGCACTGCAGAGTCCACAACCTCAGGTAACAACGAAACACCTGAAAAGCCCGGTTCAACAACCACAACACAAAGTACAACTGCTTCATCAGCTGATGACCCATACAGACTTGAAGCATTCAGAATCAAGCAGTACCACAAGGCTATCAGCGACGGCACCTTCCTTATGGAAACAACTATGGAAGACCCGGAAATCGGCAGCACACCGGTTATGATGGCTGTTAAAAACGGCAACACCTATGTTGAAACCTCAATGAAAATGGAAGAAATGCAGCTTGATGCTAAGGTTATTTACATCGGCAGCACCAAGACAACCTATCTCATTATCGACAACTGGAAGAAGTATACAAAGCTTCCCGCTGACCTTATGGGTGACACAGAGGGTCTTGACCTTGCAAGCAGTCTTCAGGAAACCTATTCAGAAGACGAAATCAAGAATGTAAAGGTTTCAGAGGTTGAGCTTGGCGGCAAGAGAATGATTCTTGAAAGCTATAACAGTGGCGGCACAACAGTAAACTACTACTTTGACGGTGACAAGCTTGTAAGAAGAGATGACGTTTACTCAGACGGTACAGTTTCTACAACAGTGTTCAAGAAGTTTACAACAAATGTACCCGACTCATACTTTGAAGTACCCAAGGGCTACGGTTATCTTAACCTTGAATGGCTCGAAAGCCTCGGAGCTTTTGAATAATTAACACTTTATTACCAATTGCCTACGGGTTTTATGGTATAAAAGATATGGCAAAAAAATTAAAAAAATTCAGGAGGATTTTTCAAATGAAAAGAATCACATCAATCGCACTCGTGCTCGTACTTCTCGTTTGCTCATTTGCAGCATGCGGCGGTACACAGCCCTCAGCAGAAGTAACACCTTATGAAGGCGCTATTGCTGAACTCGTAACAAAGCTCTATGACACATATTCACTCGGTGAACTTCCCGTATTCACAGAAGGTGTGCCTGTAGATCTTGCTGACGCAGACGCAGTATTTGCTTACACAGGTCTTGAAAGTGCTGACGGCATCGCAGAAGCTGTTTTCTCAGAAACAATGATGGGCTCACAGGCTTACTCACTTGTTATCGTTAAGCTCAGCGACACAGCTAAGGCAGAAGAAATCAAGAGCGCTATGTTCAACGGCATCAACACAAGAAAGTGGATCTGCGTTGAAGCTGACCAGCTCAGAGTTGTTTCAAGTGCTGACCTTGTAATGCTTGTTATGGCTGACAGCCAGCTTGGCGAAGGTCACGCAGACGGCCTTGTAGAAGCATTCAAGACAAACGTAGGTGAACTTACCGGTGAAGTACTCAGCAGAGGCTAATTAAATATGGTATTTTCGTCGATTCCGTTTTTATACTTTTTCCTGCCCGCTGTACTGCTTTGTTACTTTGCAGTACCGGCTAAAGCAAAAGACGTGATTCTTCTTGTGTTCTCCCTTCTCTTTTATTGGTGGGGAGAACCCAAGTATGCACTGCTTATGGTGTTCACAATAACCTTTTGCTACTTTGCAGGACGTATACTTGAAAGTCGACGTGAAAAGTCCCGGGAGAGCAAAGCAATACTGATTTTTTCAGTAGCAGTGCCTCTCGGGTTTCTTGCTGTTTTCAAGTATGCAGATTTCTTTATCGGCTCAATCAACAGTCTTGGCGCCGATATTCCTCTTTTAAAATTAGCTCTGCCTATTGGTATCAGCTTCTATACCTTCCAGGCTATCAGCTATCTTATTGATGTTAACAGAGGCGATATTCCCGCAGAAAAAAGTCTTATAACTCTTGCGGCTTATATCACTCTTTTCCCTCAGCTTATTGCAGGCCCCATTGTCCGTTACAGCGATGTAGCTGACGATATGAAAAACAGAAAAATCAACCTGAAAAATGCTTCAGACGGTATCCGCAGATTCGTTTACGGTGTGGGTAAAAAGGTGCTTATTGCAAACCTTCTCGGAACAATCTGCTCTGTTTACCGCGACAGTGCTGACCCCTCTGTGCTTTATGCGTGGATTTATGCTCTTTCATACTCTCTGCAGATTTACTTTGACTTTTCTGCTTACAGTGATATGGCAATCGGTCTCGGCAAAATTCTGGGTCTCAACTTCCTTGAAAACTTCAACTATCCCTATATTTCAAAAAGCATTACCGAATTCTGGCGCAGATGGCACATTTCTCTTTCCTCCTGGTTCAGAGATTATGTATACATCCCTTTAGGCGGCAACAGAGTTAAAAGATCGCGACAGATATTCAACATTATGGTTGTCTGGTGTCTTACAGGCTTCTGGCACGGTGCAGGCTGGACATTTATTGCCTGGGGTCTTTACTTCGGTATACTTCTTCTTTGCGAAAAGTTTATCTGGGGTAAGGCTATTGAAAAGCTTCCAAGGGTGTTCCGTCATATCTATGTAATTTTCATTGTTATTATCAGCTTTGTGATTTTCAATGCATCCACCTTTGCCGAAGCGTGGAACGATATAATGAATCTTCTCGGCATAAGCGGAATTCCTCTTGTAAGCGGCAGTGCAGTTTACGCTCTTAAGAGCAACGCAATTCTTCTTGCAATTGCCTTCTTCGGTGCAACACCCGTAATGAAAAAGCTTTGCCTTAAGTATGAGGACAAGCTTCCCGTAAGAATAATTGAGGTTGTTTCAATTGTGGTTGTGCTTGTTGTTTCAACAGCATATCTCGTTGACGGCTCATTCAATCCGTTCTTGTATTTCAGGTTTTAAGGAGGTAGAGTAAGATGAAAAAGTCAAAGTATATTACTAATATCATTCTGTTCTGCCTTCTTATCGGTATTCTTACAGGCTTCCTTTTCATTTCACCTGCTACAGAGATTTCTGAATCAGAGAGAAGAAAGCTTCAGCAGTTTCCTGAGCTTTCCTTTTCAACTCTTATGTCAGGTAAGTTTATGAAAGAGTTTGAAACCTATATGACCGATCAGTTTCCTTTAAGAGATGCCTTCAGAAAGCTTAAGGCAAAGGTTCATTTTGATGTTTATAATCAGAGTGATAACGGTGGAATTTATATCAAGGACGGTTATGTAAGCAAAATTGATGCCACTTACAGCGAAAGCTCAACTGAGCATTTTACTGAAAGAATGACAAGCCTTTACAATATGTATCTTAAGGATGCAGACTGCAAGGTTTACTATAGCATCATTCCCGACAAAAACTACTATCTTGCCGGTGAGGATTATCCTTCAATGGATTACGAAAAGCTTTACGAAAAGGTGAGAAATGACCTTTCTTATATGACAGAAATTGATATAAGAGACACTCTTACTTATGAAAGCTTTTATTACACTGACACTCACTGGCGTCAGGAAAAAATCACTGCAACTGCTGAGAAAATCAGAAAAGAAATGGGTATGACACCTCTCGGTGAATTCACTGAAGAAAATGCAGGCGATTTTTACGGCGTTTACTACGGTCAGTCCGCACTCAGTCTTCCTGCTGAGCCTATAAACTATCTCAGAAACGAGATTACAGATAAGGCTACCACATATAACTACGAAACAGAAAAGGAAGCTCCCGTATACAACAAGGACAAGCTCACCGAAAGCCTTGACAGATATGATCTTTTCCTTTCAGGACCCTGCTCACTTATGGATATAAACAATCCTTCAGGTGAAAAGGGTAAGCAGCTTATAATTATCCGTGACTCATATGGTAGCAGTCTTGCACCGCTTCTGATGAGTGATTATGAAAAAACGGTGCTTATTGATACACGTTATATTGCACCTGAGCTTATCGGAAACTATGTGGATTTTGAAAACAGCGACGTGCTGATTATGTACAGTACAATGCTGGTTAATAGTAGTCAGACGATAAGATAACCAAAAAACCTCCAAAAAGTTTGTTTTTGGAGGTTTTTTATGTTTTTGTGATGATTTTATAATAACTCTATTTAAACTTCATTTAACCCTATTCTTACAAAAATCCCTCATACAGCATTTTTCGCACTGCGGTCGTCTTGCAATACACACTGCTCTGCCGTGAAGCACACATCTGTGGCAGAAATCGTTGCTTTCTTCAGGTGGAAGAATTTTCTTTAATTCAAGCTCAACCTTCTTCGGGTCCTTTGTTTCAACAAGACCAAGGAGATTCGTAATTCTGATAAGATGGGTGTCAGCCACAACTGCAGGCTTTTTGTAAACATCGCCCACTATAAGGTTGGCGGTTTTTCTGCCCACACCCGGAAGCTTTGTCAGCTCCTCAACTGTGTCGGGAAGAATGCCGTTATACTCATCTCTAAGCATAATGCACATATTCTTTATGTCTCTTGCCTTGGCTCTGAAAAATCCGCAGGAATGCACAAGCTCTTCAATTTCCTCTACCTCACCCTCACAGAAGGAGTCAATATCGGGGAATCTTTCAAAGAGGGCAGGAGTTATTTTATTTACCCTTTCGTCAGTGCACTGAGCAGAAAGACGCACTGCAATTATCAGCTGTAAAGGGTCGTCATAAACAAGCGAGCAGATTGCATCGGGATATTCTTTTTTTAGTGCTTCCACACAGGAAGCTGCACGAGCTTTTTTTGTCAAAATTTTTCACTCCTCTTTAAGATTTCTACGCCAGTGGAAAAGATACTGCTGCGCAATACCTTCATTACCCTTTATACATTCGGGAAGACCCTCCGGATAAAGCTCCTTAACTATTCTTTTTACCCACACATCAACGGGAAAAGCCTCTTTTTTATAAAAGCCGTAAAGCAGTGTACACTCCGCAACCTTAGGACCTACACCCTTTATTTTCATAAGCTCAGCTCTTGCCTCATCCATTGATGAAGTGTAGATTTTCTGAAGGTCAATTTCTTTATTATGTAGCTTTTCTGCGGCATCAATAATGTATTTACTTCTGAAGCCTGCCCTTAAGGGTGCAAGGTCCTCAGGTGTAAGCTTATATAATTTTTCATAGGAGGGAAAGCTATATTCTCCCTTTTCATTTTTCTCACCGTAGGTGCTGCAAAGACGGTCAATTATTCCCATAATTCTTGGAATATTATTGTTCTGTGAAATGATAAATGAGCAAAGTGCTTCCCAGGGCTCCTGCTTTAAAATTCTTATTCCGTAGTACATTTCTACGGCTTTTTTTATACTCTCGTCAGGTGAAATTTTTTCGCATATTTCGGCATAATCCGTATCTAAATCAAAGTAGTCGTACCAGACCTCTCTGAACTCTTTTTCAGTGCAGGAATGAAACAGATAACCCTCATCTGTTTTTTCAATTATTGCAGTTTTCCCTTTAACTGTGCCCACTATGAAGCCCTCTTCATTTTTCTTCCAACGGAATGCCTGACCGCAGAAGGCTGAAAGCTCAATATCAAGACAGCTTACATCCTTTAAAATTATGCCTTTTTCTCTTACCTCGTAAATCAATTTTTTCACCTCTTTATGGCTCATTATAGCCTATAAAAAAACGAAAATCAATAAGAATATTTTACAAAGTCCCATAATTGGTATTTATTACTTTTCCGCCATAGAAAATCTGCTTTTGAGAGAGTCTTAATTATAAGTTTTTAACAGTATTTAAGATTGTTGTTAAAAACCCTTGAAAGTAGAAAAAATCCGTGTTATAATGGATTAGTGTAGCTATATTTATATTGTATATCTTAATTTACAGTTATTATATATATAAATAATTATATAGGAAAATTTTTGAAATAAAAATACAGGAGGAAAGAATATGGATTCATTTGCAGAAATCTGGCAGGTTGTTCAGGAAGAACTTAAAAACAGCGTTACCGAAGTAGCTTACAAAGTATGGCTCAGCCCCCTTGAATTTCAGGGCTTCAAAGACGGAAAAATTTATCTCTCAATTACCGAATTCAAACGCAAAATTATTATCGACAAGTTTTCACATCTCATCAATTCAACTATTGAAGCAGTTTTCGGCTTTCCCGTTGAGGTTGAATATGTAGTTCCCAACGAGCAGGTAAAAAACGAAAATTCATCAAACGAAACATCATCAGCCGTTAATGAATACATTTACACATTCAAAAACTTCATTATCGGTCCTTCAAATAAATTTGCTCATGCTGCAGCGCACAATGTTGCATGCAGCCCCGGAATGGTTTACAACCCTCTTTTCATTTACGGACATTCGGGACTTGGCAAAACTCATCTTCTTCTTGCAATTCAGAACGAAATCAAGGAACGCCGTCCTGATGCAAAAATTATTTATACCAGCGGTGAGCATTTTACAAACGAGCTTGTTTACTATATCGGAAATCACAACACTCACGCTTTTCACGATAAATACAGAAGCTGCGATGTTCTTCTGGTTGACGATATTCATTTTATTGCAAAGGGCGAAACAGTACAGGAGGAATTCTTCCACACCTTCAATGCTCTTAACGCAAGCGGAAGTCAGATTGTTCTTACATCTGACCGTCCTCCCAAGGAAATGATGACACTTGAGGAAAGACTCCGCACCCGTTTTGAAATGGGACTTATTGCTGACATTCAGCCTCCCACACTTGAAACAAGAATGGCAATTGTAAAGAAAAAGTCAGACGATCTCGGTATTGATCTTCCCGACGATGTAGTAAAGTTCATTGCCGAAAACATAAAGAAGAACATAAGACAGCTTGAGGGTACAGTTAAGAAAATCAAGGCTTATCAGGATGTTGAGGGTCTTAATCCCAGCCTTTCAGTTGCAAAAAGAGCAATCAAGGACATCATCAACGATAACAAGCCCCTTGGTGTTACAATTGAAAACATAATCAACGAGGTTTCAAGAACCTTTGATGTTTCTGCCGCTGATATCCGTTCAGATAAGAGAAATGCAAATATTTCTCAGGCAAGACAGGTTGCAATTTATATTGTTGAGCAGGTTACAGGTCTTCCTCTTAAGACAATCGGTAACGAATTCGGCAACAAGCACCACTCAACTATTATTTATGCACTTAAGGAAATTAATCAGAAGCTTGAAAAGGATGTGGGTCTTAAGGCAACTGTTGACGATATCATTAAAAATATCAACGAAGGATAACTAAAGTTTTCCACACAGTTTTTCTTTTTCCACACAGGGTTTTCAACTCTTTCAACAACGCTCCTCAGGGCGATGTTGAAAACCTAAAATTTTCAACAAAACATCTAACAGAAGAAAAGGCGGATTTTTCCAGTAAAATAAAGCCTTCCGAGGCTTTTCCACAAATTCCGCAGCCCCTACTACTACTACTATTAATTATTATTATTTATTTTGATTTTTCTGAAAGGAACGATTTTATGAGAATAATTTGCAATAGCGCTGAACTTTCAAAAGCAGCAGCTAATGTTCAGAGAACAGTATCAAGCAAATCAACAATTCCTGCCCTTGAGGGTATTCTTATTGAAGCAGCAGACGGAAAGGTTACACTTACAGGCTATGACCTTGAGGTTGGTTCAATTATCGTTATTGATGCAGAGGTTAAAGAAAGCGGTAAGATTATTCTTGCAGCTAAAAATTTCTGCGACATTTTAAGAATGCTTCCCGATGATAGTGTGCTTCTTGAATGCGACGACAGAAATATATGTAAAATTAAAAGCGGTGAAACCGATTACTCACTTATCGGCACAGCAGCTGACGAATATCCTGAACTTCCCACTCTTTCAAAATTCTCACCCGTTAAAATGAATCTTAACCTTCTTAAGGATATGATTAAAAGAACTGTTTTCTCAGTTTCAACCGGTGAGAGAAATCCCGTTCACTCAGGTGTTAAGTTTGAAATTGAAAACAATAATATAGTTCTTGTTGCTGTTGACGGTGCAAGACTTGCTATCAGAAGAGAAATTATTGAAAGAGAAGACGATGCAGTTCTTAACTTTGTTGTTCCTGCAAAAACTCTCAATGAAATTCTTAAGCTTAACGCTGACGATGATGCTGAAATTGAAATTCTCGTTGGTGACAGACACCTTATTTTCAATATGGGCAACTACGAAATTATTTCAAGACTTCTTGAAGGTAATTTCATCAACTACAAGTCAGCAATTCCTATGACTTCATCAACTCAGGTTCTCGCAAATACAAGAAGACTTATTGAATGTATTGAAAGAACATCACTTATTATTACTGACCGTTCAAGCCCTGTTCGTCTTGTTGTTGAAGACGGTGTAATGAAATTCTCATCAGTAACAGCAATTGGTACTGCAACAGACAAAATGGCTGCAGAGGTTGAGGGTAATAAGATTGAAGTAGGCTTTAATAACCGTTTCCTTATTGATGCACTTAAGGCAACAGAGCAGGAAGAAATTAAAATGGAATTCGGCTCATCAAATCAGCCTATTATAGTTAAGCCTATTGAAGGCGATTCATTCTTCTATCTTGTTCTTCCTGTAAGAATATAAATAAATATTTGAAAAGAGTTGTAAAACAGACTATGCAGAAAAAAATCAAAGTAAAAGTTAAAGTAGCTGAAAAGAAACTTACTGAAGTAAAAATAGTAACTGACGATATCCGTCTTGATGCTGCTCTTAAGCTTTCTTCAGCCGTTTCAACCGGCGGTCAGGCTAAGATGGTAATTCAGGACAATATGGTTAAGGTAAACGGTGAGGTATGCACTCTCAGAGGCAAAAAGCTTTTTGACGGTGACGAATTCAGCTTTGAAAACAGATTCTATAAGATTGTAAAAGAATAAAATGAAGGTTACAGAACTTGAAGTAAGAAATTTCCGCAACATTAAAAATGCAGAAATTGAGCCACACAGCGGAGTTAACGTAATTTTCGGTGAAAATGCTCAGGGTAAAACAAATCTGCTTGAAAGTATATGGTTATTTACTGCCTGCCGTTCATTCAGAAGCTCAAAGGATAATGAGCTCATTAACTTCAACAGCACAAAGGCTGAGCTTTCAATGGATTTTTCAGCCTGGGACAGAGTTCAGCAGGCTCATCTTGAAATAGGTGAGGGAAGAAAATTTCTTCTTTCAGGAATAAAGAAAAGTCCAACACAGTTTATGGGCGAATTTCTTGCGGTTGTGTTTTCTCCTGTTCACCTTTCTCTTATTAAAGAGGGCCCTTATGAAAGAAGAAGATTCGTTGACACTGCAATAAGTCAGCTGAAGCCTAAGTATGCTGCTTCACTTGCACAGTACAATAAAGCAATTCAGCAGAGAAATGTTCTTCTTAAAGACCTTGTTTACCATTCAGAGTTATATGATACTCTTGATGTGTGGGAAGACAGAATTGCATTTTTTGCTTCGGAAATTATCCGTCAGAGAATTGGATATATAAATAAGCTTTCTCAGTATACCGACGAAATATACAGAGGAATTTCTTCAGGTAAGGAGAAACTGAGCATCAATTATAATCAGCAGACCGTTGTATGGGGCGATAGCAGGGAAGAGCTTTATGAAAATATGAAGGCTCAGCTTTTTGCTTCAAGAAAAAACGATATTATCTGCGGTTATACATCAGTTGGTCCACACAGAGATGACATCAACGTTGAAATTGACGGTCTTATTGCAAAAAGCTTCGGCTCTCAGGGTCAGCAGAGATCTGCAGCCCTTGCAATGAAGCTTGGAGAGGCTGCAGTTGTAAAAAGCTTTTCCGATGAGCAGCCCGTTGCACTTCTTGACGATGTTATGAGTGAGCTTGATAAGTCGAGACAGAATTATATACTTAACCACATAAAGGACTGGCAGGTTTTCATTACCTGCTGCGACCCCTCAGCCGTTGAAGGACTTAAAACGGGTAAAAAGTTTGAGATGAAAAACGGAAAAATTTATTAAAGTTTGGAGTGTGGAGAGTGGAGTGTGAAGTTGTGGTCGCAACTTTATATCTCTGTAAACTGATAACAATAGTCTGCGGAGTTGACTGAGTTAAATAGGGTAAAAATTTGATTTTATCCGTCTTAATATTCATCAATAAAGAAAATTCTACCCGCCGGATTTATCAATCTTATTTGGCGGAATGAATATAAAAGTTAAATAATTAGCTGAAACGGATATAATCGGCGAAGCCCCATAACTCCACACTCCACTCTTCACACTCAACACTTAAAAAAATCCGGAGGATTTTTAGCATGTATCTTCATTTAGGACAAAGCACGGTTATAACTCACGACGAAATTGTGGGTATTTTTGACCTTGATAATACAACCGTTTCAAAAAAGACCAGAGATTATCTTTCAATGGCGGAAAAAGAGGGAGCAGTTAATGTTGTTTCCTATGAGCTTCCGAAATCATTTATTGTCTGTGAAAAAAAAGGTAAGCAAAGCGTTTATCTTTCACAGATTTCTACCACAACACTACTTAAAAGAACAGAAGAAGACTTCTGATTAAAATAAAAAATTATTCATTATTAATTATTCATCATTCATTATTCATTTTAAAAACGTAGGAGGTATGAGCCATGGATGAAAACAAGGCTAATGCTGAAAAAATTGAAGAGGTTTCAGTTGCTGCAGAAGAAACTGCACAGGAAGCAATTGAAACAATGAACACCGTTGTAACTGAGGAATACAACGCTGACGCAATTCAGGTTCTTGAGGGACTTGAGGCTGTAAGAAAAAGACCGGGTATGTACATCGGTTCAACAGGTCCCAGAGGTCTTCACCACCTTGTATATGAAATCGTGGATAACTCAATCGACGAAGCCCTTGCAGGCTACTGTACTGATATTGAGGTTGAAATTCTTCCCGGTGACATTATTACTGTCCGAGATAACGGTCGTGGTATTCCCGTTGGTATTAATGAACAGCAGGGTCTTCCTGCAGTTACTGTTGTTCTTACCGTGCTTCACGCAGGCGGTAAGTTCGGCGGCAGCGGTTATAAGGTATCAGGCGGTCTTCACGGTGTAGGTTCTTCAGTTGTTAATGCCCTTTCAGAATGGTTTGAGGTTGAGGTTTCTCAGAACGGCCACATTCACCACCAGAGATTTGAAAGAGGACACATTATAACTGACCTTAAGGTTATCGGTGATACAGACAAGACAGGTACCTTTATCAAGTTCAAGCCTGACGCTGAAATCTTTACCGAAACTACAATTTATGACTATGAAACTCTTCAGAGACATTTAAGAGAATCTGCTTTCCTCAACGCAGGTCTCAAAATCAGTCTTACAGATAAAAGAGACGAAGACAATATAGTAGAAGATATTTTCTGCTATGAAGGCGGTATCGGCTCATTCGTTGAACACATCAACGAAAGCAGAGGACTTACTGCAATTCACGAAAAGCCCATTCACTTTTCAGCAGTTGTAGGGGACAGAAGTGCAGAAGTTGCTCTTATGTATAACGACGGCTATAACGAAACAATTCTCTCCTATGCAAACAACGTTAACACAGTTGACGGCGGTACTCACGAAACAGGCTTCAAAACTGCACTTACAAAGGTATTCAACGAATACGGCAAAAAGTATAACTACCTTAAGGATGCAGACAAAAAGCTTTCAGGTGAGGACTGCAGAGAAGGTCTTGTTGCAGTTATTTCTGTTAAGCTTACCGAAGCTCAGTTTGAAGGACAGACTAAGGGTAAGCTTGGTAACACAGACATTACAAAGCTTGTAAACAACACAGTTTACAGTAAGCTCACTGACTATTTTGAAGAGAATCCTCAGATTGCAAAGGCAATTTTCACAAAGGCTCTTGACGCTTCAAGAGCAAGAGAGGCTGCAAGAAAAGCAAGAGAAGCTGCAAGAAGAAAATCACCTCTTGAAAGTAACTCACTTCCCGGTAAGCTTGCAGATTGTACAGAAAAAGATCCCACAAAAACAGAAATTTACATCGTAGAGGGTGACTCAGCAGGTGGCTCTGCAAAGGAAGGCAGAGACAGAACAATTCAGGCTATTCTTCCTCTCTGGGGTAAAATGCTCAACGTTGAAAAGAGCCGACTTGACAAGGTTGTTTCAAACGAAAAGCTTCTTCCCGTTGTAACTGCTCTCGGTGCAGGCATTTCAGATGACTTTGATGTAACAAAGCTCCGTTATCACAAGGTTGTAATTATGGCCGATGCCGACGTCGACGGTGCTCATATCAGAACACTTCTTCTTACCTTCTTCTTCAGATATATGCGTCCTCTTATTGACGGCGGATATGTATATATTGCTCAGCCTCCTCTTTATAAGCTCAGCAAGGGTAAGAGACACGAATATGCTTACTCAGACGAGGAAAGAGACAGAATTATGGTTGAAATGCCCGGCGCTGATATTCAGCGATACAAAGGTCTTGGTGAAATGGACCCCGAGCAGCTCTGGGAAACAACAATGAATCCTGAAAACAGAATTATGCTGCGCGTTACTCTTGAAGATGCAATTCAGGCTGACGAAACCTTCTCAATTCTTATGGGTGACCAGGTTGAGCCAAGACGTGACTTCATTCAGAAGAACGCTAAGTATGTTCAGAATCTTGATGTATAAGGTGGCAGAAAATGACATCTTATTCCATAGTTTTCAGAAAAAACGAAAGCATCAACCGTAAGGCAGTTGCTTTGTGGCAGGAAGAATACGGTATGCTGAGAACGTACTACCGTTTTACACTGACATTTAATTTCTGCTTTATTGCAGGAATGCTTACCTTGTTTGCAACAGTTATTGAAGAAAATTTCAACAAGGTGGGAACATTAATTTTTATCTGTCTTCAGACTCTTATATTCACACATATGATTAACAAGGTGATTAAGGATAAAATTGTTCCCGAAATGTCAAAGAATACTGATTTCAGAATCAAGGCATGCTCAGATGAAACCGAAATAACTCTCAGAGAAGAGGATTTTGAAATAAAAACTCAGTATAAAAAGACAAATTACTTCTATGATGAGGTAATCAGCTGTCACGACAGAGAGAATTTCTGTGTAATTGTTGTTGATGAACATGCATATCCCTTGATAATTCCCTATATTTCCCTTGTAGAGGGCGAAAAAGAAGCGTTTTCCGCCATTCTTGAGGAAAAGCTTCAGGAAAAGTATGAAAGAGGGGTATGACGGCAAAAATGAAAAATTTTTCAATTAACTTTTGTCTTACAAAAAAGGATTACAGAAATTTTTATAAGACAATAAATCAAACCCTTTTACTTCAGAGGCTGAAATATCTTGCAATTACTCTTACTGTGAGTATTGTTTTTGCAGTTTTAAAATTCTATAGCCTTGCTGTTACTTCATTCTTTACTATGTTCATTCTGTTTTTTATCGGTGATATAGTGAACATAACTTATATTTCAAGAATGAATGACCGTTCAAGAATCGGTAAACGCAGAACAACAATTGATTTTTATAACGATCACTTTGAAATAATCAATTATCCCGACGAATATTTCAAGGGCAAAAGCGAAAGACATTATCCTCTTGATACAGTAAAAATGGTGCTTGAAAACAAGGATTATATTTATTTCAAGCTTGAGGATTTTACAACTCTCATTATCCCCAAAAGAGATATTGAGACTGATTCTTATGAAAAAATAAAAAATATGATAGATAACCTTTATCCCGACAGATTCTTAGAAGAATAATAATTCCGACGAAAAAATGGTGATATTATGGAAACAAATAAATACGAAAATCAAACTATAATTGATGTTGACCTTAACAGGGAAATGCGTAAAAGCTTCCTTGACTATTCAATGTCAGTTATTACCTCCCGTGCTCTTCCCGACGTAAGAGACGGTCTTAAGCCTGTCCACAGAAGAATACTTTATACAATGCACGAAAACGGTCTTTATCCTGAAAAGGCCTTCCGTAAGTGTGCTGACACAGTAGGTTCAGTGCTTGGTCGTTACCATCCTCACGGTGACGCATCAGTTTATGATGCAATGGTTCGTCTTGCACAGACCTTCTCAACAAGATATCTTCTTGTTGACGGTCACGGTAACTTCGGTTCAATTGACGGTGACCCTCCTGCTGCTTACCGTTATACTGAAAGTAAAATGAGCAAAATCTCAATGGAGATGCTCACCGATATTGATAAGGATACCGTTGACTTTGCTCCCAACTACGATGACCGTCTTAAGGAGCCCTCAGTGCTTCCTGCAAGATTCCCCAACCTTCTTGTAAACGGCTCAACAGGTATCGCTGTTGGTATGGCTACAAATATTCCTCCTCACAATCTTGGTGAGGTTATTGACGGTATGTGTTATTACATTGACCATCCCGAAGCTGAGCTTGAAGAGCTTATGCAGTTTATAAAGGGTCCCGACTTCCCCACAGCAGGTATTGTTATGGGCAGAAGCGGTATCAGAGCTGCTTACGCAACAGGTAGAGGCAAGATTATTGTAAGAGCTAAAACTGAAATCACCGAAGCTAAAAACGGCAGATTCCAGATTGTTGTTACAGAGCTTCCCTATCAGGTAAACAAAAAGCGTCTTATTGAAAGCATGGCTGACCTCGTTAAGGATAAAAAGGTTGAAGGTATCGCTGATATCAACGACTACTCAAACCGTGAAGGTATGCAGCTTGTTGTTGACCTTAAGAGAGATGCTAACCCTCAGGTTGTTCTTAATCAGCTTTTCTCATATACCCAGCTTCAGGTTTCTTACGGTATTATTATGCTCGCTCTTGTTGACGGTGTACCCAGAATTCTCACCCTCAAGGATGTGCTTTCACTTTACATCAAGCATCAGGAAGAGGTTATTGTAAGAAGAACAAGATTTGACCTTAAAAAAGCTCAGGAAAGAGCACACATTTTAGAAGGTCTTATGATTGCCCTTGACTTTATTGACGAGGTAATTGCAATTCTCCGTGCTTCAAAGGATCAGACCACAGGTAAGCAGGCACTTATTGAACGCTTCGGTCTTGATGAAATTCAGGCAGATGCAATTGTAAAGATGCGTCTCGGACAGCTCACAGGTCTTGAAAGAACAAAGATTGAAGAAGAGCTTGCTGCACTCAAAGATAAAATCAAGGAATACAACGAAATTCTTGCTTCAGAGGGTAAGGTTCTTGAAATTATCAAGACAGAAGCAATGGCAATAAGAGATAAATTCGCAGACGACAGAAGAACAGAAATTGCTCAGGTAAGCGGTGAGGTTGACATTGAAGACCTTATTCCTGAAGAGCAGTGCGTATATACTCTTACAAAGTTCGGTTATATCAAGCGTCAGCCCACTGAAACATATTCAATTCAGAACAGAGGTGGTCGTGGTGTTAAGGGTATGACCACAAGAGAAGAGGACACAACCCAGACAATGTTCACCTGCTCAAGCCATGACTTTATTATGTTCTTTACAACAAAGGGCAAGGTTTACCGTCTTAAGGGCTATGAAATTCCCGAAGGCAGCAGACAGAGCAAGGGTATGAATATAGTTAACCTTCTTCCTCTTGAAGGCGACGAAAAAATCAGCTCAATGATTAAGGTGCCTGACTTCGGCGGCGAAGAGATTAAATATCTCTGTATGGTTACAAGAAAGGGTATCATTAAGAGAACCGACCTTGAACAGTACAAGAATCTTCGTAAGAACGGTATTATTGCAATTAATCTTGACGATGACGATGAACTTGCATGGACAAGACTTACCGACGGTAACGACGATATCCTTGTTGCAACAAGATGCGGTATGTCAATCCGCTTCAATGAAAACGATTGCCGTCCTATCGGCCGTACAGCCCGCGGTGTTAAGGCTATTGAGCTTAAAGAGGGCGACGAGGTTATCGGTATGTGCGTAATAAGAGAAAACGACGACGGCAAGAGCAAGATCATGACAATTGCTGAAACAGGTCTCGGCAGACGCAGTGAAACTGAAGAATACCGTGTTCAGACAAGAGCAGGTAAGGGTGTTCTCAACTATCATATTGAAAAATACGGTCTTGTTGCCGCAGTTGATATGGTTAACGACGATGACGACGTAATTCTTATCGCTTCAAACGGCATTATTATCCGAATTGCAGCTGAACAGATTAACACTGTTTCAAGAACATCAAAGGGTGTTCGTGTAATGAGAATTGGCGAAGAGGATAAGGTTGTATCTGCAATTGCAGTGCAGAAGGAAGAAGCTGATGAAGCTTCAGCAGAAGAAAATGCAGAAGGCGAAAGCACAGAAGCAGCAGAGGAAGCATCGGAAGAATAATAAAAAAAGAGTTAAGAGTGGAGAGTTAAGAGTTAAGATGTGGGTCACTTCGTTCCAAATGCAAACCCCTCTGTCAAAATCGTTTAGGCGATTTTGACATCTCCCCTTTCAGGGGCGACAAGGAAAGGTTTGAGGAGTGTATGCGTTTTAACCTTCAACAAAGCCTTTGTATTAATTCCGCCAAAGCAGATTGATAAAATTGGCGAGTAGGATTATATTCATTTATGAATCAAAAGGCGGATAAAATCTACTCTTTACCTTATTTTACCTAACTAACTTCGCAGACTAAGCTAATCAATTTTTGAACAGATAAATCTGCGACCATATCTTAACTCTCAACTCTTATATCTCAACTCTTAAATCAAAGGATTGATATAAATGGCTAAAAAGAATAAAGAAAAGAAGGTTAACCCGGTTTCAGCCTTTCTCTGGAAGGATAAAAGACGCAGAGCAAAGAATTTTTACTTTCTTCTTATGCTCCTTGTGGTAACTGCCGCAGTGGGCATGGGATTTATCGGTGAAAAGCTTGAAATTATGGATACAGGTGACGATGAAATTGTTACTGAAGCTCCTCAGGATATTGTTTTTGAGGAAGAAGACATCAAAATGATGGAAGCAATCAGCTCTGCCGGCTCACTTAACGATTATCTTTTCCAGTGGGCTAACAATGGCGGTGAGCTTTACAGCAGCAAAAATGTAATCAATGTGCTTCTTGTTGGTCTTGACTCAAAGGATGCTCTTGAAAACGGCGGTAGAAGTGACTCTCTTATTCTTGTTTCACTTAACAAAAAGGAAAAGAAAATTTATATGACCTCCTTCTTCCGTGATACCTGGTGCTATATGAACGTTTCAAACGGTATGTACAGCAAGATAAATGCGTCATATTTCTATGGCGGACCTACAGGACTTATTGATACAATTGAGAAGAATTTCAAGGTTGATATTGACTATTATGTGGCTGTTGACTTCTCTTCATTTGTGGATATTATTAACGCTCTCGGTGGCCTTACAGTTGAGGTTCAGGAGTATGAAGCAGAGTACATCAACCGCACAACAAAGCACACAATTGAGCACGGTCCGGCAGTTAAGCTTAACGGTGCCGAAGCACTTGTTTTTGCCCGTATAAGAAAGAGTGACGCAGATAGTGATGTAAGCCGAACAAGACGCCAGAGACAGGTTATTACATCCTTTATTGAGAGTGCAAAAGGTGCATCAATTTCACAATTGAATGACGCTCTCGATATGCTTTTCAAGTATGTTAAAACTGACCTTACTGAGATGCAGATTATTTCTTATGCAACTCAGGCTCTTACAAACGGCTGGATTAATTACGATATTGAGCAGTATACCTTAAGCGACGAAAATATCTTCAGAGCTGGTTATGTAGGTGGAACTTCAGTTGTATTTATTGATTTTCCTCTTGCTGCCAATACTATACAAACCACCATATACGGGGACTCTAACGTAGTTCTTGACGAAAACAGAATCAAAATTTTCAACCTTGTTTCAAGGTTTGCGTGAGGTAAATAATTATGGATTATATCGGAACAAAGCACGAAGTAGTAATAAAAGTAACTGAAGAGGTTACTGCAGCAAAAATGAAAAGCGGCTCACTCTATGTTCTTGCAACACCCTTTATGGTTGCTCTTATGGAGCAGGCTGCAGCTGAATTATGCGAAAAATTTACACCAGAGGGAATCTCAACTGTTGGCACTGCACTTAACATCAAGCACCTTGCTCCCACACCGGTTGGTGCTGAGGTAAAAGCTGTAGCAGAGCTTCTTTCCTTTGACGGCAGAAAAGCCGAATTTAAGGTTGAAGCATATGATGAATGTGGCCTTATCGGTGAGGGTACTCATGAGCGTTTTACCATTAAAATAGACAAGTTTATGGAAAAGGCAAATGAGAGAAAAATTAACAATTAAATTCTGATTTTAAGGAGAGCCGATTTATTGAAAAATGAATCGGCTGAGTTTCTTATGGCTAAATATGATTATGTGATTTTTGACTTTGACGGCACTGTTGTTGATACCGGTGAGGGTATACTGAAAAGTCTGCAATATTCCTTTAAGAAAATGGGTAGGGAAGTGCCTGACCTTAACGATCTGAAAAAATTTATCGGTCCGCCTATTTACTATAGCTATACCACCTTTTACGGTGTAAGTGAGGACGAGGTTGGCGAGTATATTAAAAAGTACCGTGAGCGTTATAAGGTGAAGGGTATTTATGAGTGTGCTCTTTATGACGGTATGGTGGAGCTGCTTGATGAACTCAAAAAGAACGGAATCAAAATCGGTATCGCTTCCTCAAAGCCCTTGCACCTGATTTACAGTGTTGCGGACTATCTTAAAATTACAGATAAGTTTGACGCTATCGTCGGCGTTAAAATTGACGACAGCAACCACAGCAGTAAAACTCAGCTCATTCTCGATGCTATGGAAGAAATGGGTGCAACCGATAAGAGTAAGGTGTTGATGGTAGGTGACCGACTTTATGACATCGCCGGTGCAGCAGGTGCCGGAGTGGATTCCTGCGGTGCAATCTGGGGTTACGGCAGTGTAGAGGAGTTTTGTGAGCATAATGCAACCTATATTGCATATAAAACGACAGATGTCTATGAATTAGCAATAAATAGTGCGAAAACACGAATAATAAAGCTTAAAATATAGAAGATATTTCACATTTCCGTTTCTATTGAATAGAAATTATTTAAATGATGAACGGATTGATAAAAGAAAAATTATCAAACAAAAATAATTATATAAAACGCAGAATTTTCAACACAATTCCACGTTAATGTTGAAAACTTTTAAAAAGCAAAGGAAAGGATTTTCCATGAAATATTTTGCAAAAGAATATGATGTTATAGTAATCGGTGCAGGTCATGCCGGAATCGAAGCCGGTCTTGCTGCTGCAAGACTTGGCTGTCAGGTTGGTGTTTTTACAATCAATATGGACTGGGTCGGTAATATGCCCTGCAATCCCTCCATTGGCGGAACTTCAAAAGGTCACCTTGTAAGAGAGATTGATGCTCTTGGCGGTGAAATGGGTAAGGCTGCAGATGCTAATACTCTCCAGAGCCGTATCCTTAATCTTGGCAAGGGTCCTGCCGTTCACTCATTGCGTGCGCAGATTGACCGCAGACGCTACAGTGAGCATATGAAGCATGTTATGGAAAAGGAAGAGGGCGTTGAGCTTATTCAGGCTGAGGTTATGTCTCTTACCCGTAACGAGGATAAATGGGAAATTACAACTCAGCTTGAGGCTATTTACCACGCAAAATGCGTAATTCTTGCAACAGGTACCTTCCTTGGAGGCAGAATTTATGTCGGTGATGTGGCTTATGATGGCGGTCCTGACGGAATGTTTGCTTCAACTAAGCTTGCACAGAGTCTTAAAGACCTTGGTGTGGCTACAAGACGCTTCAAAACAGGCACACCCTCACGAGTAAACCGCAGAAGTATTAACTTTGAAGGTCTTGAAAGACAAGACGGTGATGAGGTTGTTGTACCTTTTTCCTTTGACGGTGAGTATACTCCCAAGAACAAGCTGCCTTGCTATATAACATATACTAACGACAAAACCAAGCAGATTATTCTTGATAATCTCCATCGTTCACCCTTATACAGCGGTAAAATTGACGGTGTAGGTCCGAGATACTGTCCTTCTATTGAAGATAAAATAGTAAGATTCTCAGAAAAGCCCCGTCATCAGCTCTTTATTGAGCCTTGCGGTGAGAATACTGAGGAAATGTACCTTCAGGGAATGAGCTCATCTCTGCCCGAGGATGTACAGCTCAATTTCCTCAGAACTATTCCCGGACTTGAAAATGTTCAGGTTATGCGTACTGCTTACGCTATTGAATACGACTGCGTTGACCCAATTTCACTTAAAGCAAGCCTTGAATTCAAGGATTTTGACGGACTTTACGGTGCCGGACAGTTTAATGGATCAAGCGGATACGAAGAAGCCGCCGCACAGGGTCTTATTGCAGGCATAAACGCAGCAAGAAAGATTAAAGGCCTTGAGCCTCTTATTCTCGACAGAGCTTCGTCTTATATCGGCACACTTATCGATGACCTTGTTACAAAGGGCTGCTCCGATCCTTACCGTATGATGACATCCCGTTCAGAGTACAGACTTCTTCTCCGTCAGGATAATGCGGACATTCGTCTTACTAAATATGGCTACGATGTTGGACTTGTAAAAGAAGAAAAGTGGCAGAGATTGCAGAAAAAGCTTGAATTAATAGAAGCTGAGCGTGAAAGAGTTGGTCTTGTACCTGTTCCACCCTCAGAAAAGCTTAATGAAATGCTTGTTTCACGTGAAACAACGCCCCTTACAACGGGTTGCCGATTAATTGAACTGCTTAAAAGACCGCAGCTTACCTATGAGGATTTAAAGGATTTCGACCCAGAAAGACCGGATTTACCGCGAGAAGTCTTTGAACAGGTTGAAATCGGTATAAAATATGAGGGTTACATAAAGCGTCAGTTTGCGCAGGTTGAAGAAATGCGTCGACTTGAGGTGCGTAAGCTTGACCCTGATACTGATTATAAGACCATAACAGGCCTCAGAATGGAAGCACAGGAAAAGCTTAATAAGGTTAAGCCTGCAAACTTAGGTCAGGCTTCACGAATCAGTGGCGTAAGCCCTGCGGATATTTCTGTGCTTCTTATATATCTTAACAGTAAAAAGTAATGTTTCACGTGAAACATAAAGGAGATTAAACATGAATACCTTTATTTCAAAGGATTTACTTAAAACAGAAGCTGCAAAATTCGGCGTAGAGCTTGATGAAATTGCTCTTGATCGCTTTGATAAATATGCAAAGCTTCTTGTTGAGTGGAACGAAAAGATAAATCTTACAGCAATTACTGACCCAGAGGGTATAGTAATGAAGCATTTTGTTGATTCTCTTTCAGTTTTCTCAGCAATTGAAATACCTGAGGGTGCAAAGTCAATAGATGTAGGTACAGGTGCAGGCTTTCCTGGCCTCGCAATGCTTATTGCCCGTCCTGACCTTAAAATAACCCTTCTTGACAGTACAAACAAAAAGCTTAATGTAATAAGAGATATTCTCGAAAAGCTTGAACTTCAGTGTGAGGTGCTTCACACAAGGGCTGAAGAAGCAGGTCAGAGCAAGGCTTACAGAGAGCAGTATGACTTTGCAACAGCAAGAGCAGTGTCAAATCTTCGCGATTTGAGTGAATACTGTCTGCCCTTTGTTAAAAAAGGCGGTACATTCATCTCTATGAAGAGTGCAAAGGCTGAAGAGGAAATTGCAGAAGGAAGAAACGCAATTAAGACTCTTGGCGGTAATATCAGGGATAAAAAGACCTTTGAGATTGACGATGCAGGGGAGAGAACCATTATTTTAATTGAAAAAGTTTCGACAACTCCTCCTAAATATCCCCGACCTTCAGCAAAAATCGCAAAGAATCCCCTCAGATAATGAAGGAAAAGCGAAAACAAGGGGATAAACTGTAAATTGAATATGCTGGACAACCTTTACTTACTGTGCTATTCTGTAGCCAAAGAAAAGGTTGTCTGTTTTTTTAGCAGTAAAACTCATCAGGAGGTACATAATGAAAGAAAAACCACGCTCAGCAGGTCAGGTACTGCTTATACCAAGCGATTTAATAAAACCCAACCCCAATCAGCCCCGAAAGGTATTTGATCAGAGTGAGCTTGTAAATCTTGCAATAAGTATAAGAATGAACGGCATACTTCAGCCTATAACTGTAAGAGAGACTGAAAACGGCTATGAATTGGTGTCCGGTGAAAGAAGGCTCAGAGCCTCAAAGCTTGCGGGACTTCTCAATGTGCCGTGCATTGTGGTTGATGTAAATTCCCTTAAATCGGCAGTATTTGCCCTTATAGAGAATCTTCAGCGTCAGAATCTGGGCTATTTTGAAGAAGCGCAGGCTATAAGTAAGCTGATGAAGGACTTTTCCTTATCTCAGGACGAGGCTGCAAGACGCCTTGGTAAAGCACCGTCAACTGTATCTAATAAGCTGAGACTCCTCAGCTTACCGGAAGAAGCAAGAGATATGCTTACAGAAAACGGGCTTTCTGAAAGACATGCAAGAGCACTGCTCAGGCTTAAAGAAGGGGACATTATTGAGGTTTTACATAAGGTTATAGATAAAAAGCTGAATGTTACCCAGACGGAAAAGCTTGTTGAGGAATATATAAATAAAGAAAAAGGCCCGAAACGGCAGACTAAAATAATGTTCAGCGACGTTAAGATTTTTCTGAATACTATAAACAATGCCCTTGATACAATGAAAAAGGCGGGAATCAAGGCAGATTTCCGCAGAGAGGATAAGGAAAACAGCTACATCTACTTTATTGAAATACCGAAGAAATCGGTATATAAGCAACAGGAAGGCGGCATCCGTGAGGATGTTTCCATATAATCATATCTTTCTCTTTCACACCCCAAAAGAAAAACTCTGCTAAAACAGCAGAGTTTTTCTCTTTAAACCCTTTAAAAATGTAATTTCTTGTGATATAATAAAGGTCTACAGTTAATCAATTAAAGATTTTATGTATAAATAATTCGATTTAAGAAAGAAGGGATAGTGAATGGGAAAAACCGTTGCAGTTGTTAACCAGAAAGGCGGTGTAGGTAAAACTACAACAGCCGTCAATCTTGCGGCAATTATCGGGCATTACGGTTATAAGGTGCTTCTTGTTGACGTTGACCCTCAGGGTAATGCCACAAGCGGTCTTGGTATAAACAAGAGGGAAGTAAGTGAATCCACCTATGATATGATTGTAGGCGACGTTAAGGCTGAATCAATCACAAAAACAACGCCTTTTAATATGCTTGATGTTTTACCCTCAAATATGAATCTTGCCGGTGCCGAGCTTGAGCTTGTTGACCTTGAAGGCAGAGAATCAAGACTCAGAAACGCCCTTGCACCCGTTAAGGATAAATACGATTTTATTATTATTGACTGTCCGCCTTCACTGGGACTTCTTACAGTAAATGTACTTTGTGCTTCAGACAGCGTAATCGTGCCTATTCAGTGCGAATATTACGCCCTTGAAGGTCTCAGCCAGCTTATGAATACAATCAGACAGGTAAAGCGCCTTTATAATTCTTATTTAGAATTAGAGGGAGTATTACTTACAATGTTTGACGGAAGACTTAACCTTACTCAGCAGGTTGTTGGCGAGGTTAAACGCTTCTTCCCTCAGAAGGTGTACGCAACCGTAATTCCGCGTAATGTCCGCCTTTCAGAGGCGCCGTCCTTTGGTCAGCCCGTATTTTATTACGATAAGAGCTCAAAGGGCAGTGTGGCTTACGGTGAATTTACAAAAGAATTTCTTAAAAAGAACGGCAGACGCCCTAAGGAGAAATAAATTATGGCACCTAAAAAGAAAAACGGCTTAGGCAAAGGCCTCGACGCACTTTTTATCGACAATTCAACCGAAGATGTAAAGAGCGCTGTAAAGCTTAATATAAACGAAATTGAGCCCAAGAGAGACCAGCCCAGAAAAACCTTTGACGAAGCTTCACTCAGTGAGCTTGCAGACAGTATTGCACTTCACGGTGTAATTCAGCCCCTTCTTGTAAGACCTATTTCAGACGGCGGCTATCAGCTTATTGCCGGTGAAAGAAGATGGCGTGCTTCAAGACTTGCAGGTCTTACCGAGGTACCCGTTGTAATAAGAGAAATGACCGACAGCGAGGCTATGGAGCTTGCTCTTATTGAAAATCTTCAGCGTGAGGACCTTAATCCTATAGAAGAAGCAGAAGGCTACAAGCTTCTTATGGATACTTATTCTCTTACTCAGGAGGAAGCTGCCGCCCGTGTAGGTAAATCCCGTCCTGCAGTTGCAAATGCAATGAGACTTCTTGCTCTTCCCTCAGAGGTGCTTGACCTTATAAAGGAAGGCAAAATTTCCTCAGGCCACGGCAGAACACTTCTCGGTCTTGATGACAAGAGCGGAATGCTTAAGCTTTGCGCTGAAATTGAAGAAAAACAGCTTTCTGTAAGACAGCTTGAGGCTATTGTAAAGTCTCTCAATTCTCCCAAAAAGGATACTGAGAAAAAAGTTAAAAATGCAAAGCGTGACCCCTATTTTGACGAGTGCGAGCTTGCAATCAGAAACGAGCTTGGCAGAAAGGCTTCAATCAACGTAAAAAAGGGTAACAAGGGTACCCTGGAAATAGAATTTTTCAGCAAGGAAGACTTACAGTCAATTCTTGAAACATTAGCAAAATGGTAAAGGAGTAATAAAAAATGTTAGATATAAGACTTATCAGAGAAAACCCCGAAAAAGTAAAGGCAGCAATGAAAACAAGAAACAAGGATATGGATGCCCTTGTTGACGAAATTCTTGACATTGACAAGAAGGTTCGTGAGCTTACACAGAAGGCTGATGCTCTCAAGGCTCAGCAGAACGCTGCAAGTAAAGACATTCCCCGCATCAAGAAGGAAGGCGGAGACATCAGCGAAATTATGACAAAGATGAACGCTATCAAGGAAGAGGTTAAGGTTCTTGATGCTGAAAAAGCAGTTCTCGCTGAAAAGCAGAAGACAATGATGTACGAATTCCCCAACGTGCCCAGCGATCAGACACCTATCGGTAAGGACGACAGCGAAAACGTTGAAATCCGTAAGTTCGGTGAACCCAGACAGTTTGACTTTGAGCCCAAGGCTCACTGGGATATCGGTGCAGATCTCGGCATTCTTGATCCCGAAACAGCTGCTAAGGTAACAGGTGCTCGTTTCCACTTCTATAAGGGTCTCGGTGCAAGACTTGAAAGAGCTATCATCAGCTTTTTCCTCAACACACACACAGAAAACGGATACACAGAAGTATTCCCTCCCTTTATGGTTAACCGTGCTTCAATGACAGGTACAGGTCAGCTTCCCAAGTTTGAAGAAGACGCATTCAAGCTTACAAACGACTACTTCCTTATCCCCACAGCTGAAGTACCCGTTACAAATATGTTCCGTGACGATATTCTTGACGGCTCACAGCTTCCTATGTCATTCTGCGCTTATTCAGCTTGCTTCAGAGCTGAGGCAGGTTCAGCAGGCCGTGACACAAGAGGTCTTATCAGACAGCATCAGTTCAACAAGGTTGAGCTTGTTAAGTTCACAAAGCCCGAAGAAAGCTATGCAGAGCTTGAAAAGCTTACAAATGACGCAGAAAGAGTGCTTCAGCTTCTCGGTCTTCCCTACAGAGTCGTTGCTCTTTCAAGCGGTGACATCGGCTTCTCATCAGCAAAGACATACGATATCGAAGTATGGATGCCCTCTTACGGCAGATATGTTGAAATCAGCTCCTGCTCAAACTTCGAGGACTTCCAGGCAAGACGTGCTTCAATCCGTTTCAAGAACGGTCCCAAGGATAAGGCACAGCTTGTACATACACTTAACGGCTCAGGTGTTGCAGTAGGCAGAACAACTGCGGCTATTCTTGAAAACTATCAGAATGCTGACGGTACAGTTACAATTCCCGAAGCACTCGTACCCTACATGGGAACAGATATTATTAAATAAGAAAAGTTCTTTGGGTTACCTTTCTTACAAGAAAGGTAACGCCCGAGCGGCGAGCTCATGAAAGAACATAATAAATCCCTTTATCTATAAAACTGATAAAGGGATTTAGTTTATATAAGATTATTAAAATTTCTGCGGTTATAGAGAATACGTCTGACTTCCATAACATTATCGATAACAACATAGAAGACAGTGAAGTTCCGTACGGATATCTTATAATATGGGTATGTTCTTTCTCTTGATGAATAGAAGTGCTCAAAAGATTCAGCACAGAACAAGCGGTTGCTGATAGCTTTTTCAACATCGTCGATCAACCGTTCTGCAGCTGAAGGATTTTTCAGATTAAATGTAATATAATCTACTATTTCAGAAAGATCATCTTCAAAAAGAGGAAGGAAACGAAGCTCATATTTTTTATTTTCCATTTATACGGCTCCTTACTCTAGAAAAAACCTCATCAGCTGAATAGCGAGTGCTGTCAGCTTCGGCAACAGCATCAGCTTCATCAAGCTTCATTTCAATATCATCGGTAAGTACAGAATACTGTTCAAGGCTCATAACTACCATTGAGCCATAACCGTTTTTAGTAAGAAAAACAGGTTTTCCACTATTCATAACAATGTTTTCAATTTCGGGAAATTTGTTTCTTAAATCAGAAACAGGTCGGATATTCATCATAATAACACCTCCGAATTATGATAATATTTTATCATAAATTTATCATAAAATCAAGAGGAAAATTGAGGTAAACTATGAACAAAGCAATTATAATCGGTTGTCCCGGCTCAGGGAAAAGCACATTTTCAAAAGCTCTCCACGAAAAAACAGGTCTGCCCTTGTATCACCTTGATATGCTCTATTGGAACAGTGACAGAACAACCGTCAGTAAGGAGCTTTTCCGTGAAAGACTGCAGAAGGTGCTTGAAGAGAGCAGTTGGATAATTGACGGAAATTACGGCTCTACAATAGAACTGAGACTGAAAGAGTGCGATACGGTTTTCTTCCTTGACTATCCCTTAGAGGTTTGTATTGACGGAGTAAGAGAAAGAAAAGGCAAGGTGCGCACCGATATGCCCTGGATAGAGACAGAAGATGACGAGGAGTTTCTCGATTTCATCAGAAGCTATAATGCAGAAAGCCGACCGAAGGTTATGGAGCTTCTCAAAAAATACATCGATAAGGATATACACATATTCAAAAGCAGAGCAGAGGCAGATGAGTATCTCAAAACCTTAAGAAAATCGTAAGCTTTCACCCATTGAAAAATCACCGACAAATATTGTATAATAAACTCAGAGGTGATGAATATGAAAAAGAAAATAGTTGCCCTTATATTAATTATCCTTGTTATCGGCAGCGCCTACAGCCTTACATTCCAGAATGTGCGAAATAAGTACATCGACCTTATGCCTGCTCAGATAAGCAAAACAGACAGTTGCATCTACACCGATGAGGATATCGACAGTGCAATTGAGTGTATGAAGGAGCACTATAAGAAAAAGGATAAGTGGATAATTCCCGTGAGAATCTATTTCAGCGAAGAAAAAAGCAGCCGCACCCTCAGCAGCTACTACCTTTCCGAAACAACAGAGAAGGAAAATATCATCGTCTGCTATTGCGATTATATTGTGATTAAAGATTTCGCTGCTTATTCCCGAGGACTCTTTCCCGAATGCAGCGGTATTTTTGTAAGAGAAAATGCAGAATCGCCCTGGGATTATAGAGATGGCGGTTGGGCGTAAAATTAAAGACCTTTCACATTGCTGTGAAAGGTCTGTTTTTTTAATCCTTAAACTTATCAAAGCTTGTTTCAATTGTAACCGTTGGCGGTGTTTCTGCTGATGCCATTCTGCAGATTGCACCCTTGTATATGCCAAGGTCAATGCCTGAAATATTTGTGTCAAAGTATGAGGTGAAGGCGTCAAAGTTTCTTTCAAGCTTTGCTTCATCCTCTGTTGAAAAGGCACGCATACCCATAAGCACCATAAGGTTTGAAATACTTTCGCTTAAATCCTTTGAGCAAAGGTAGAGGAAGTAACGAAGGAACATTGAGGGTGTAAGATTCTGCTCACCCTTTTCAATAATGTAGCCCAGACCCTCATAGCTGTGGCTGACTCTCTCGGGAATGTTCATATATATTTCACCGAGAAGGTCACAGAATTTCTGGAAGGAATCCTCATCACCCACGAGATAACGCTCAATGCTTATACCTGTATATTCACCAACAGCCCACATAAGCTGCTTTGCACCGCCCTTGTTGTAATGCTCTGTAAGTGTGCCGCTGATGTCTCCGGCCTTACAGATGGCATTTTTGTTGAGAAAAGCGATGTTCATGGTGTTCTGCTCTGAGTCAAAGCGGCAAACAGTAATAAGGTAAACATCCTCGCTGTTTTCTGCATTTAAAAGAAAAAGGAAATTGCCCTTGAATTCTGCAGTGGATTCACTGAGAAAGGCAGATTCGTTTTCTACGGTTGTTATGGCTTCAGTTGTAACTGTATCCTCAGGCTTGTCGGCAATTTCGGTAATTACAACCACAATTGAAACAAAACTTATAAGGCAAAGAGCAATAATAAAAGCTCTGGCAATAAATCTGCTGCTGAAATCCTTCTGAAGAAGACGGTCAAAGCCCAGCTTTGCCAGGAATTTTTTAATTGGTTCAAAATCTAAATCTGAAATTATATCTTCAAGGCGCTGTACAAGTGCCTCTATTTTTTCACTCATCATAAAACCTCCGATTTAAGGTTTTGCCGACAGTTTATGCTTAATTATACCATACGATTGTCAGCTAAGTCAAAGAATAATTTTTTAATAATAAGAAAAGTGATACAGCCTTTTTGGCTGTATCACTAACTATTTAAGCTTTCAGATTGCTTTTATTCCTCTTCAGCGAGACACGGAAAAACTGTTCCCAAAAGTCCCTTGATTGTGTCGCAGAGACCTGCAAGACAGCATTCGTCCTCCTCTGCTGCAGCTGTTGTTGCGGGTGCTGTAGTAGTTGTTGTAGTTTCGGGAGGAAGTGTTGTAGGCACCGTTGTTGGTACTGTTGTGGGAGCGGTAGTTGTAGGTGCAGTTGTTGCCTCTGTTGCTGCCACTGCCACTTCCTTCATAGGAAGATAAACATTGATATTTGCAAGAACACCGATGCCGTAGCCCGTTACAAAAAGAATGATAATACAGAAAACTGCAACGATTGCCTTTCTCTGGGGGGATGAAAACATTCTGCCTTTAATGTTACTCATAGCTTTTTCTCCTTACATTGAAATAATATCAATAATGCTGGGATTATCCTTTACGAGAAGACGCTTAATAAGGGTGTATGTAAGATCAATAAGCTCGCTTTTGGTCATAAGATCAGGATTTTCAAGCCAATGTCTGATTATGCCGTAGAAGCCGCTTGAAAGGAACATATAGAAGAAGTCGTACTTGATTTTTTTATCGCTTGTATGATAGCGGCAAAAATATTTGAAATTGAAATCGCTGTAAACTCTGCTGACCTTTGTTGTGAATGATACGGAGTAATTCTTATCAAAAAGCATAAGCACTGTATCGCGTCTTTCATCAAAGATATTGATAAGAGATTCAACAGAAGCGTAAACATTTTCAGGGAAGTCAATTTTATCCATTTGCTCAAGAAGAGCTACAATTTCCTCTATAACATCATCTTCGATGCTTCTGAGAAGGTCGTTTATATCCTTATAATGGAAGTAGAAGGCATTTCTGCTGAGCTCAGAATTGTCACAAATCATTTTTACTGTTATTTTGTTGAAGGGATATTGCTTTGAAAGTTCTGTAAGACTGTTTTCAAAGGCTTTTTTGGTGCGTTTTACACAGCTGTATTCCTTTGGCATAGTATATCCTCCTTGTATTTGTGCCATTTCACACTAAAGTGGTATTTTTGTAACTTATGGTACATTATGTAATTTTACTATAACATAGTTTTACTGCTTTGTCAAAATAAAAATTATTAAAAAAGATAAGCGAAGGAACTGAAAATTATTTTTTTACAACTTATATGGTAATGCCCGGAGTTTATGGGTGGTTTTATACGCAGGGTTCTGCTTTGACCGGCTCGAGCCGCATGGCTTTTACTTTTGTCGGTTGTGACAAAAGTAAACAAAAACACGCTTTTGGATGAAGGAGTCCGTAGAATAAAAATTATCGCCGTACCCGTTTTCTCTCTTTTACTCGGTAGTCCAACCTGCTCACCGCAGATAAGTGAACAAGGTTTAATTTAGCGATAATTTTTATTATTACTGCGTGGTATTTTTATAACTGCTCGTCAGCGGACAACTCAGTTTTTATCTATGTTTATTTTAAGGGTCGCTAGAGATTCAACTTCCGTAACTCAACCCATCTCGCACTCATTAGGTCACCAATTTACAGTCAGCAGCCCACATAGTCCGCTACAGGTAAAATTAAAAGCAAAGAATC
>JBGVFK010000049.1:0-7567 GCA_045121075.1 Acutalibacteraceae bacterium
AGACAGGCATTTGAGCTCGGTTCAAACTATTATAACAGAAGCTTTGAAAATCTCAGCATTGCAAATGCCGCAGAGCTTTATTTTAGCAGTGTAGCACCTCTTGAGCCTGACACCGTACTTCTTCATATCGGTGAAAACGACCTCGATTTGTTTGAAAACAATCCGGATAAGTTTTTGGAGCTTTACAGAGAGCTTGTTTGCAAAATTAAATCTGAAAGCAGAGACTGCTATATAGCAATTGTATCACTTAAAAATTATGATAATGATTCGTTAATTGCTAAATTGAATGAGCGTCTTAAGTATCTTGCCGATTCCGAAAGATGTGAATTTGTTGATGTTTCTCAAAAGAAGGTATGGAATCCGAGAAGCACAAAAGATGCAATTTCCTTTATATGCTCTCTCGGTTTTGTAAGACAGCTTAAAAGTCATGAGCCGGTATACGACCTTGCAAGAACACTTTTTTGCTATGCTTGATTCCTGTAAAGAGTACAAATTAAAACAGATGTCCTCAAAATAAATTGAGAGCATCTGCCTAAATAATATTTATAACGGAGGTAATTAAAAATGAAAAAGTTTTTTGAATTAATCACATTGGCAGCATTATCAACAGATCCCTATTTTACTGTTGATCATAACGGTGAAGCCATGTATGGGTTATACAAAAATATTCTTGATGACTTAACAAAGAAAGCTTCAAATACGGATGTATTAATCAAACTCAAAGAAGCAAAGCAAAAATGATTTACAATTATTTTTTGACGTTATTTTGAGAGTTTACCTTGTTTTTCTTCCTATATTCACTCGGTGTCATACCCGTATATTTTCTGAACAACCGGCTGAAATACAGCGCATTGTCATAACCGACAGTGGCTGCTATTTCAGTTATATTTTTATTACTGTTTTCAAGGTATCCCTTTGCAGCAGCGATTCGCAAAGAAACGATGTACTGCATAGGCGGTACCTTCATAACATTTTTAAAGCTGTGTATGAACCAATTCACGCTCATCAGGTGTTCACTTGCATACTGCTCAATAGAAATTGGTTTGCTGTAATTCTCATTAAAATAATGTACGGCTCTTTCGATATCGTTTATGGTGTCGTTTTTTGTTTGCTTACCTTCTTTTATATATCTGTTTATAGTAAGGAAAATGTGGTGCTAAACAGTTTATTGAGGGTGTCAGAACAGGAAAGTCAACACAGCTTATGAACATAACGGACGGTTATAACTATCACACAGTCCGTGCTGAAAAGGAAGACGTACTCGACCGAATTGAAGAGGTGCTGTCGGAAAAGGGAATATTGCTCCTGAAATTTAATTGATTCGCTAAAATCTCCTCACCCCATATACTTTCAACACACAAGCCTCTTTCCTTTTGTTGGGAAGGGGCTTGTATGTTTTATTGCAGCTGTTGTTTTATGTTGACAATAATCAGAAAATAAAATATAATATATCTAATAAAATTTTTTAGGTGCGTTTTATGGCAATTACAGTAAATATTTACTATTCAGGTACAAACGGAAATGCAAGAAAATTTGCCGAAGAAATGATTTCAACGGGAATTGTTGACGAAATCCGTGCCGAAGAAGGCAACTTAAAATATGAATACTTTTTCCCTATGAATGACAATGAAACCGTCCTTTTAATTGATAGCTGGAAAGACCAGCTTGCACTCGACATACATCATAAATCACCGATGATGTCAAAAATCATCAGTTTACGTGAAAAGTATAATTTGAGCATGAAGGTCGAAAGATATATTACCGATGAAGCAGGTATACCTGATAGGGATAAGATGTTTATAAAAGAATAAACAAAATCCACCTTGCCGAATAACAAGCATAAACCCCTGACCTTCTTAAATGAAAGTCAGGGGTGATTTGCTATCACAGGTTGAAAAGATAAAGCCGAATGTGCGATAATCATTACATAACCAATGGACGTGGTTTGTAGAACAACATTATAAGTGTTAATAAACCTGCAGCTCCTGAAGACGAAACTAACTTTGGGTGTTGCTTTTATTTTTACATCTCTTCTACATAGTGTACATCAAAGATTTTTTCGAGTCTGCCAAGCAAAAGCTTTTTGTTTTCTTCTGTACACTGAAAGCCGAAGGTAACATCGGCATTCTCACTGTAATCCGTATTATCCAAAGCCAGCATTTTGATGTTTATCTGTAATCTGCTGAACAATGCAGTAACTCTGTTAAGAACGCCGGCTTTATCGCTCATCACGATTTTGATTTTATAATATTCCATAAGCTGATATCACATCTTTATTCTACTAATTTAAAGCCCTCACCGCGCAAGGTTTGCGTGATAAGATTAACATGGTCGAAATCCCTTGTTTCCATCTCAATACGAAGGAAGCATCCGTTAACACTTTCCGTATTACCTTTTTCGTAGTGTACACCTGTTACATTGCCGCCGCAATCAGCTATAATACGGGAGATGTCTTTTAGCTGACCAGGTTTATCAATAAGCTCAATAAGCAGACTTGTGGAGCGTCCTGAATTAAGCAAACCTCTGTCAATAACACGGGAAAGACTTGTAACATCTATATTGCCGCCTGAAACAATTGCAACAACTCTCTTGCCTTTAAGAGGAAATTTATTAAACATGACAGCGGCAACTGCTGTAGCTCCTGCACCCTCAGCTATCATTTTCTGCTTTTCAATTAAAGAGAGTATAGCACTGGCGACTTCTTCATCACTTACAAGCGCAATATCATCAACATATTTGCTGATAAGCTCAAACGTATTTATACCGGGCTTTTTAACAGCTATACCGTCTGCAATTGTTGATACGGAATCGAGAGCTTCAATTTCTCCTTTCTTGATAGAATTATACATACTCGGTGCACCGCTTACCTGAACACCGTAAACCTTAACCTCAGGCTTAATTTGTTTAACTGTAAAAGCTACACCTGCAGCAAGCCCACCTCCACCGATAGGTACAACAATAGCATCAATATCGTCAAGAGAATTCAAAATTTCCAAAGCAATTGTTCCTTGTCCGGCAATTACATTTTCATCGTCAAATGGATGAATAAAAGTATAGCCTTCTTTTTCTTTAAGCTCCAGTGCCTTTTGATATGCGTCATCATAGCAGCCCTCAACAAGACAAACTGAAGCACCGAAGCCTTTTGTCGCTTCAACTTTTGAAATAGGGGCTGTATCAGGCAGACAGATGAGAGATTTGATACCATTTTTTGTAGCGGCTAAAGCAACTCCTTGAGCGTGATTTCCTGCTGAACAGGCAACAACTCCCTTTGCTTTTTCTTCTTCGGAAAGCATCGCTATTTTATAAGCCGCACCTCTGACCTTGAATGAACCTGTAAATTGCAGATTTTCAGGCTTGAGATATAACTTGCAATCAGGTGCTATGCCGTGAGCACGAACAACATTCGTTTCGCGGATGATATTTTTTAGTACGGTTTGTGCATTGAACACTTTTGATAAAGACAACATTTTCATTCACCTTTCTTTATAATTAATTATATCTGCATTTGAGGCGAACAAAAACCGCCCCAAAGCCTTCTTTTGCTTTGAGACGGGTGTAAATATAAATTCAGCACTCGCGGTACCACTCAAATTGCGGATAAGAAAAATCCGCCACCTCTTCGGAGTCCAACAACTCCTATGCATTAACGCAGCATTCACGAGAAGCATCTACTAAACCGTCAGTGTTTCGAACTTCCAACTCAGAAGGGATGGGAAATCTGAAATGTTTTGTCAGGCTCACACCGTCCCTGACTCTCTGAAAAAACAAGCCTCAGATTCCGTCTTCGTCACAGTTTTTATTATGTTAACTTATCTAGCAGTTTAACACTTTAAATTGACTTTGTCAATATAAAAATTAAATTTATCTTATTTTTTAGCCACTTTTATTTGTTTAACTCAATTACCGTCTTCTCTTGCCTTTCCGCCATAGCCTTAAACTGCCAAGCACCGCCGAAGCCATGTGTAACATAAGTAACAACCATATCCGCCTGCCCTATCATCCACTTGTTGCGCCAAGAAATTGCGAAGCGTTTGGGTGCAGTTTCAATGCCTTCGGGGAGGAGGGTGTTGGTGAAGTCGTCATACTCGCTTTTCTTTGTGGGTATATAGGCTAAAACTACGCTGTAAGTAATGGAGTAAGTGTGAGACAGCTCTTCAAGCTGACGGCAAGGAGATTCTTCGTGTTCCGATGCACTTTAATATCACAAGATACACTGACAATGACAGAGATTTAGTTCCTCATTGGATAGGAAGATGTCATCTCGATGCTTGTAAGCCTCACATCTTCTCCTGTGAAAAGACGGAAAATACCTACAAATTCAAAGGCTGTCTTGCCGCAAACTGCCTGATGCCTGCCGCATATTTTGACATTATGTATGAGGTTTCAGGTAATGTTCTTACAGCTACGGTTGAGTACAAGCTTGCCGATTATGTAGAAAACTTCCCGCGCTTCGGTGTTGAGTTCGGTGTGGATAAAGCATACGGTAACTTCTCCTATGCCGGCTTCGGACCTACAGAAAGCTATGTTGATAAGCACATTGCCTGTGAATACGGTTACTATGTAAGCTCCGCCCGTGAAAACTATGACCGCGAATATATCCGTCCTCAGGAATCAGGCAGTCATTATGCCTGCAAATATATGGCAGTAAAGGATTTGTTCAAGGTAACGGCTGAACAGCCCTTCTCCTTCTCAGTAAATCCCTATACAACAAAACAGCTTTGTGAAACTCTTCACTCATTTGAGCTTGAAGAAAATGACTTTGTAAATGTATGTATTGACCTTGCAATGAGAGGTGTAGGCTCACATTCCTGCGGTCCCGAATTACCGGCGGAATATGAGATACCCAAAACATACAAAAATACTTTTAAGTTTACATTCTAAATATACAGAAAATCCTGTTTGATGCAGTTTTGTAACCTATACGACAGCAAGAAAACTCGGGGACACTCATCAACGGTGTCTCCGAGTTTTTATTAAAACCACATCAAAAAATTGTAAAGGAGATAAAATATGGAACCGATTTATGTTACAGGTCATCAGAATCCTGATACGGATTCAATAGTTGCCGCTATCGCATATGCCTCCTTAAGGAATGCGTTAGGAGATAAAGAATACACAGCAGCTTGCTTAGGTCGTGTATCTGATGAAACACAATTAGTTCTTAATCATTTCGGTTTTGAGCCTCCTGCATTAATAACCAATGTATACACACAGGTTCAGGATCTTGATTTTGATAAACCTCCTATTCTTAATGCAGGTGTCACTGTTGACAGGGCGTGGAATGAGCTTCAGGAACGAAAGGAGCTGCGAGCAATTCCTGTTGCAAATGATGACGGAACCTTACTCGGATTAATCTCCCGAGAAGACATTGCAAGCTATAATATGGGGCTTAACAATTCAAGCGCTCTTAATAAAGTACCTTTGTTTAACGTGCTGTCAGTGCTAGAGGGTAAGGTAATTAACGATGCAGGTGAATATCTTGACACCGTATCGGGCGAGGTTGTACTTGCGATTCCCGAAAGCAGGGGCCCGGGTATGTTTTCAAACAGCGACTGTGTAATGATTTGCGGACATCAGCCCGATATAATCCGAAAAGCTCTTGAAAGCAACATAAACTGTCTTATTCTTTGCAAAACAGAGTTGCCGTCTGAGCTTGCAGAAATCAAGACTGATACTTGCATTATCTATACACCTTACGATGCCTATAAAGCAACAAGACTTATTTTTCAGTCAACACCTATAGGAAGAATCTGCTTAAGAAAAGATTTGGTAAGCTTCCATTTAGAGGACAGAGTTGACCTTGTAAAAGAAATGGTCTGGAAATACAGAAAGCCCTGCTATACAATCCTTGACGAAAAAGAAAAGATTGTGGGAATACTTACAAGATATCATTTGCTTCGTCCGAGAAGAAAGCGTGTGGTTCTTGTTGACCATAATGAAGCCTCTCAATCAGTACCCGGTCTTGAGGAAGCAGATATTCTTGAAATAATTGACCATCACCGTTTGGCTGACATTCAGACAGCTAACCCCATTTTTGTCAGAAATGAGCCCGTTGGTTCCACAAACACAATAATTGCCTCTATGTTTCAGGATAAGGGACTGATACCTTCCGAAAAGCTGGCAGGAATGATGGCTGCGGCGATTTTGTCAGATACAGTAATGTTCAAATCTCCCACCTGCACCGTCAGAGATATTCGAACCGCTGAAAGAATGGCTCGTATTGCCAATGTTTCTTTGGATGAGCTCGGAAAAAAGATTTTTTCCGAATCAGTAGTAGGCAAAAATGCAAAGGATTTACTTAATACAGACTATAAGGAATTTCATATTGCCGGTCATGATTTGGCGGTTTCACAGATTACTTGCCTTGACAGTGCAAGCATACTTCAAAGAAAAGATGAACTGCTCGAACAAATGAAAACTGTTGCTGACGAAACCGATGTTTCATTAGTTATCTTAATGCTTACAGATGTTCTTTTAGAGGGAAGCTATCTGTTGTATGTCGGAGATGACGACATTATAAGTCAGGCTTTTGATGTTATACCGAAAGATAACGAGGTTTTCTTACCTGAAGTTATGAGCCGTAAAAAGCAGATCATTCCTACTTTGTCGGCATTGTGGGGCTAATAAATAAAATGTATCTTATACGAGGTGATAATTTATGAGAAAATTCGTTTGTGAAGTTTGCGGATGGGAATATGATGAATTGGAAGGTGCACCGGAACTCGGAATAGAACCCGAAACAGAATTTGAAGACCTTCCCGATGATTTTGAATGTCCCGTTTGCGGTGTTGATAAAACCAATTTTACAGAAGACTAATCCATTTCTCTCCTTTTTTGAAGGACAAGACTGTATAGCTTAACAATATAGTCTTGTCCTTCCTTTGGTTGTTTTGCACATAAAACACCTATCTCGTTTTGTAAAATTCTAACAGTAAAACTTTACAGATAAGTTGACAGATGTAAAGCAAAGTGATATAATTCACAACGCTACAAAATAAATTTAAGGAAGCAAAAAAATGAAAGCTGAAATTTTAAATCTTAAAAAAGAAAAAAATGCAGTTATTCTTGCTCATTATTATACTCCTTCAGATGTGCAGGAGATTGCAGACTATGTAGGTGATTCCTTTTATCTTGCAAAAGTAGCTCAACAAACAAAGGCTGATGTTATCGTTTTCTGCGGTGTAAGATTTATGGGCGAAAGTGCTAAAATATTAAATCCTGACAAAAAGGTTCTTATGCCTGATATGCGTGCTGACTGTCCTATGGCACATATGGTTTCGGACGGCTTGATAGAAGAAATGCGACGAACCTATGATGATCTTGCAGTTGTTTGCTATATAAATTCAACTACAGAGCTTAAAAGAAAAAGTGATGTATGTGTTACTTCTTCTAATGCGGTTAAAATTGTTAAAGCTTTGCCCAACAAAAATATATTTTTTATACCTGATAATAACCTCGGTTCATTTGTTAAAAAGCAGGTGCCCGAAAAGAACGTAATTTTAAATGCCGGTTATTGTCCGATACATGCAAAAATTAAAGCTGAACAGCTTTATGAAGCCTTAGAAAA
>JBGVFK010000050.1:0-17067 GCA_045121075.1 Acutalibacteraceae bacterium
GTTGTTGACGGTCACCACGGTATGGGTCAGGTAATCGGCTACAAGGCTATGAGCATGGCTATTGCTAAGGCTAAGGAATACGGTATGGGTATGGTTACAGTTCGTAACTCAACTCACTACGGTATCGCTGGTTACTACACAACAATGGCTACAAAAGCTGGTTGCATCGGTATGACAGGTACAAACGCTCGTCCTTCAGTTGCTCCCACATTCTCAGTTGAAGGTATGTTCGGTACAAACCCCTTCACACTCGGTGTTCCCACTGACGAAGAATTCGACTTCAACTTTGACTGTGCTACATCAATCACACAGAACGGTAAGGTTGAATACTACGAAAGAATCGGCGAAGAAATTCACCCCGGCACAGTAATCGATATCGACGGTAATCCCGTTGAAGGCGATGCAGGTGTAGCTCTCAAGAAGATCCGTCAGGGCACAGCAGCTCTTACAACACTCGGCGGTATCGGTGAAGCACTCGGCGGCTACAAGGGCTACGGCTTTGCTATGTTCGTAGAATTCCTTTCATCAATTCTTCAGGACGGTGCTTACGGTAAGGATCTTGACGGTAAGGATGCTGAAGGCAACATCAGACCCTATCAGCTCGGTCACTTCTTCATCGCTATTGATACAAACCACTTCCTTGGCGAAGAAATCGCAAGAAAGAAGGCAGGCGACATCATCCGCGGTGTTCGTGCAGCTAAGAAGGCTCCCGGTGAAGACAGAATCTACACAGCAGGTGAAAAGGAATACGACATCTGGTGCCAGAGAAAAGACAGCGGTGTGCCCATCAACGAATCAGTTCAGGCTGAAATGAACAAGGTTCGTGACGACCTCGGTCTTGACTACAAATTCCCCTGGGAAGCATAAGACATCAAAAACCACCCTTAATTGGGTGGTTTTTTTTAATGAATAATGAATGATGAAGTCGCTTCGCTGATGAATAATGAATAATGCAGAGCAGTGCTCCGATTGTATCGTAGGGGCTGCCATTGGCAGTGTGTTTGACCGATGCAACAAAATAAAAAATGTGCTACAGTAGGGACACGGCTTGCCGTGTCCGTTTTTCCACCTCTCCGTCACTTCGTGCCACCTTTTCTTTCAGGCGAGGCAAGATTAACGAAAAAATAAAGAATAATTCTTGTCGCCCCTGAAAGGTAATTTCCCTGTTAGGGGAAATGTCACGAAGTGACAAAAGGGTGCCCGTTTCCGGAGGAAAAGATGTCATACGCAGTATGACAAAGGGGTCATAAGCCTCTCCTGAAAGGAGAGGTGGCACACATAGTGTGACGGAGAGGTTAATACCTCACACAACCTTATAAATCAGCTCATTCTTAATCGGCTCATTCTCACTGAAAGTGAGTGCCTCAAGAAAACACTTGCCTGCACTCTGCAGTGTCTCTTTTTTGTTGGTGTAAAGGGTTGCGAGAATGTCGCCGTCCTGCACCTTGTCGCCCGTCTTTTTGCGAAGAATAATTCCTGCACCGAAGTCGATAGTGTCGTCTTTCTTCTCTCTGCCGGCACCGAGAATTACACTTGCTGAGCCGATTTTCTCCGCATTCATTCTGCTGATGTAACCGTCAAAGGGTGACAGCACACTGAGGCTGAATTTTGCATCGGGAAGAAGCTCAGTGTTTTCAATCTGCTCTGCTTTTCCGCCCTGGGCAGTAATAAATTCCTTAAATTTTTCATAAGCCGCACCGCTGTCGAGGGCATTTTCAACCTTTGCGCGTGCTTCTTCAAGGCTGATGCCCTCGGAAAGCTTAACAATATTTGAAGCGAGAGTGAGACAAACCTCTTTAAGGTCGCTTACATCCTCGCCCTTAAGCACAGCAACGGCTTCCTTAATTTCAAGAGAGTTGCCGATGTTGTAGCCCAGAGGAGTGTCCATATCTGAAATAACTGCCGCAACCTTTCTGCCTGCCTTTGTGCCGATATCAACCATCATCTCAGAAAGTGCAAGGGCATCCTTAGGAGTTTTCATAAAAGCACCGCTGCCGTATTTTACGTCGAGAACAATGCACTCCGACCCTGCCGCAAGCTTCTTACTCATAATGCTGGATGCAATAAGAGGCATACACCCAACTGTTGCAGTTGCGTCACGCAGTGCATAGAAAATTTTGTCCGCGGGTGCAAGGTTGCCGGTTTGTCCCACAACGCAGATGCCGTGCTCCTTGACGGTTTCAATAAACTTCTCAGGTGAAAGGGCAGTGTCGAAGCCGTCAATAGCCTCAAGCTTGTCAATGGTACCGCCTGTGTGTCCGAGACCTCTGCCGCTCATTTTTGCAACCTTTATACCAAGTGAAGCAACAATTGGAGCAACGATAAGCGTTGTTTTGTCACCAACACCGCCTGTTGAATGCTTGTCGGCAGTGATGCCGTCAATACAGCTTAAATCCAGCATATCGCCCGACTGAGCCATTTTTATCGTAAGGGTAACAGTTTCTCTGTCTGTCATACCTCTGAGGTAAATAGCCATTAAAAGGGCAGTAATCTGATAGTCCTTAATTGTGCCGTCAACCGAGCCTTTAACGAAGAATTCTATCTCCTCGTCAGTAAGCTCATAGCCGTCTCGTTTTTTAGCAATAATGTCATAAATTCGCATAAGAAACTTCCTTTCTTATCTTGTTGATTTGTCGTAGGGTATGCCCTCTGCCTTTGGTGCTCGTGAATTCTTAGAAGTAAAAGCAAGAACAAGAAGAGTAATTACATAAGGCAGCATACGGTATATGCTTGTGCTGATGCCAAGCTGAGAAAGAGCAAAAACACCGTCACCGTTTATATCTATTGTAGCATAAGAAGCGGCTATACATTTGAACAAACCGAAAAGAAATGAAGCTCCTGCAATAAAAAGTGGGTTCCAGTTGCCGAAAATCATAACTGCAAGGGAGAGAAAGCCGAAGCCTGCAACATCGCCTGTGGCGGTTGCATTGGCAGTTGTAAGGCTGAACACAAAGCCTCCCATACCGGAAAGTGCTCCCGAAATGGTTGTGCCGAAGTATCGCATTTTTCTTACATTGATGCCAAGTGAGTCGGCAGCGTGAGGATTTTCACCACAGGAACGAAGTCGCAGACCGAAGCGTGTTTTGTAAAGCATAACCGACATCAGAATATATACGGCAATAGAAATGTAGGTTGAAAGGTAGTTTTTAATAAGAAAAGTCTCCACGAAAAAGCTAAGCTTTTCGTCGGCAGAAAAACCGAAGGTGCTTCTTTTTAGCATAAACCAGCTTGCGGCATCACCCTCAGCCATTGAAAGCACATTCTGATTAGTGATTATGCTTATAAGAAACAGCACGAGAGCAGGGGAGAGAAGATTCAGGGCAGTGCCCGAAATGGTCTGATTTGCCTTAAGATTAACCGCTGCAAAGGATAAAAGAAGTGAGAAAACAGCACCCGAAAAGGCTGAAAAAGCCATAGTAAGAAGGAGTAGTATCTGTGCATTTTCCTTGCTGAACCAACTGAAATACTGAGCGATGTTTATGAAGAAAATTCCGCTGAAGGCTCCGAAAATCATAGTACCCTCAAGAGCGAGATTAACAATGCCGCTGCGTTCAGCAAAAACACCTGCAAGTGCAACAATAAGCAGAGGCACTGTATAAATAACGGTTTGCCTTATTAAAAATTCCATTACTCTTCCTCCTCTTTTTCGTTTGATTCAATTTCTTTTTTCAGAATGTTAAAAGGAAAAGAGGTTGACCTTGTGCTGAAAGCCCTTCGCCTTGAAAGGAAGCTCTTGATAATCAGTGAAAACGCACTTACATAAACGATAATTGCGATAATGATATCTGTCAATTGTTCACTGAATGAGGTGAAATTTTTAAGCTGCTGACCTGCAATTGAAAGTGCTGACATAAAAGAGGCCGAGAAAATTACACCAATAGGGTTGGAAAGGGCAAGGAGTGCTATAGGTATACCTCGAAAGCCCTCAAAGGGTAGTGTCTGATAGGTTGACCAGAAAAATTCAGTGTTGCCGGAAAGGTAGTAAAGTGCTGCTCCAGCACCTGATAAAGCACCCGACAGTGCCATAACCGAAACGATTCTGCTTTTGCTTTTTATGCCGGCATACTCAGCCGCAAAACGGTTGCTTCCGCAGACCTTTAATTCAAAGCCGAAAACTGTTTTTGAAATTACCACATAAGTGATTACTGCAAAAAGGCACGCCACGAGAAACCCGGCATTAAGCTGCGAGCCTTCAAAAATTCTGTCAAGACCCAAGGTAGCGGTTGCAACACCGTTTGCAGAGGTTTTCATTATATAACCCACCTTGCCCGATTCTGCAGCGTTTCTCAGGGGACTGTTTTCAAAAACAAGGGTTACTAGATTAGCCGCAATCCAGTTGGTCATAATTGAGGAAAGCACTTCGTTGATGTTGAGATATGCCCGGAAAATGCCCGGAATAATGCCCCAGAGTGCACCGAAAAGCATTCCACTGAGAAAAGACAAAAGCCAGATTATAACGGGTGGAATTACCTCGGAAGGGATACTCAGTGCAGTAATAAGAGTAGCGGCAGTGCCCATAAGATACTGACCCGGTGTGCCGATATTGAAAAGTCCCGCCTTAAAGGAAAAGGCGACAGAAAGACCTGTCATAATTACGGGGGTTGCCCTGAAAAGCATATTGCCTGCATTGGTGCCGTTAAAGCCAAAAACAAGCTCACCCGAGGAATCTCTGCCTTTGCTGAAAATTCCGAGAAAAAGCAGTTTGACACCCTCTAGTCCGTTACTGAAGGTGATTTCACTGCTGAAAAGGGCGATAAGCACAATGATCAATGCCCCGACACTAACACCGATTAAAACAGATATAAGTGAAGCCAAGGTGTTTCTGAAGCCCTCTTTTTCCGTAATTTTACTGAAAGAAAACCTTTTATTTGTCAAGAAATTTTCCCTCCTTCGCTCCCGACATATATAAACCTAGCTCAGCAACATTTGTGCTTTCGGGCAGAAATTCACCCTTTATTTCACCCTCGTGAATAACAAGGATTCGGTCAGAAAGATTCATAACCTCACTGAGCTCGAGAGAGAAAAGAAGAATTGCTTTACCCTTGTCACGCTCTTCAATAAGCGTACGGTGGATTCCCTCAATTGCTCCTACGTCAAGACCGCGGGTGGGCTGAACAGCAACAATAAGGGCTTTGTTGCGGTCAATTTCTCTGCCTATAATTGCCTTTTGCTGATTACCGCCTGACATTGAACGGGTAATGGTCGAAGCACCCTCGCCTGAACGTACGTCATATTTTTCTATAAGGTCGTCGGCATAACTTCTGATGCTTTCTTTATCAATAAAGCCGTAATGCTGAAATTCATTTTTGAAGTAAGAAAGAAGAACGCAGTTGTATTGAAGCGGAAAATCGAGTACAAGCCCGTGCTTGTGTCTGTCCTCGGGAATGTGTGAAATTCCAAGCTCGTTTCTGTACCTTATTGAAGAATCGGTAATATCCTCACCGAGAAGCTCAATTGTGCCTGATGTCGGCTTAATAAAGCCCGTAATTGCGCCCGTCAGCTCGCTCTGACCGTTTCCGTCAATACCTGCAATGCAGACGATTTCGCCCTCTTTTACATCGAATGAAACATTATCAACCTTGGGCTTGGTTGATCTTTTATCTGAGGCCACAGTAAGATTTTTAACGGAAAGCACTGTCTTGCCGATTTTTGCCTTTTTCTTTTTTAGGGTCATTTCAACGGGTCTGCCCACCATCATTTTTGAAAGTGTATTGGGGTCAACATCCTTTGTTTCAACAGTGCCCACATACTGACCCTTACGCATAACCGTAACTCTGTCGCTGACCTCCATAATTTCGTCAAGCTTGTGAGTTATAAAAAGAATTGTCTTACCCTCACTTTTGAAGGACTTCATTGTTTTCATAAGGTCCTTTGTTTCACCCAGTGTGAGTACTGCTGTGGGCTCATCAAAAATCAGAATTTCATTATCGCGGTAAAGCATTTTCAGAATCTCAGCCTTCTGCTGCATACCTACGGTAATATCCTCAACCCTTTTATGAAGGTCAAGGGATATGCCGTATTTTTTCATTATAGCCTGAAGCCTTTCTTCGGACTTTTTTCTTTTGATAAAGCCACAAAAGGTAGTTTCAGCACCGAGAATAATATTATCAAGCACAGTAAACACCTCGACCAATCTGAAATGCTGGTGCACCATACCTATACCGAGACTTGTTGCGTCATTGGGTGTTTTGATTTTTACCCTTTTGCCGTTCTTTCTTATTTCGCCCTTTTCCGGCTCATAAAGTCCGAAAAGCACTGACATAAGAGTACTTTTACCTGCACCGTTTTCGCCCAATAAAGCGTGTATTTCACCTCGTTTAAGTCTGAGTGTAACATTATCGTTTGCCTTGATTCCCGGGAATTCCTTGGTTATATTCAGCATTTCGATTATATAATCGTCCTTCATAAAATGCTCACCTTCAATAGACAGTATTAATAATATTCTGTCACTGCTTTGGTGTTTTCATTCAGAAAAAAGCAGTTTTGCTTCTCCTTGAAACAAAACTGCCCGACTGTCAGATGATATTAAGCTTTACATTTGAAAAGTTTTCGTCCTTAAGACCCTTTTCATAATCTCTGTCAACCTTGATTTCACCGTCTTTGAGCTTTTTCAGAAGCTTTCTGTAAGCTTCAACAGAGAAATTCTTAAGCTTCCAGTTTTCGGTGGGAAGACCTACAGCGTCTTCTTTTGCGCCTAAGGTAGTAAGCTTTCCGCCAACCTCATCCCATTTGTTATCTTTTGCCTTATCGAGCACATAAATAACAGACTGGCTTATTCCTTTAAGTGCGCTTGTTACAACTGTGTCGGATTTTTTGGACTGGTCAACATCGACACCGATTACTGCACCGTCATTTGCTGAGGCAGCCGCAAAGGCTGAAAGACACATTGAACCGCCGCTGCAGAAAATAACCTCTGTTCCGTTTGCGTACCAACCGCTGAGCATAGTCTGAAGCTCTGCTGACTGAGAGAAAGAAGCACCGTATTCCCAGCTGAAGTTAACATCTGCAGTGATATTCTTTTCTTTTGCAGCGTCATTAATGCCCTGAACATAGCCGTAGCCGAATCGGGAGCAAGGTGGGTTGGTGCCTCCTCCGCCACCTGTAAAGCCAAGCTTTTTATAGCCGTTCATTACTGCGGCGTAGCCTGCAAGATAGCCTGATTCTTCCTCTCTGAAATCCACAGCGGCAACATTGGTGAGAGGCTTGCCGTTTTCTTTTCCGCCTTCATTAAGAACTGTGCCGTCAATGAAGATAAACTTTACGTTCTTATATTCCTCTGCGGCTCTTCTCAGTGCATCCTTCTGAAGAAAACCTGCACAGACAATAATTTCAGCGCCAGCCTCTGCGGCGGTTTTCATTGCTTCATACCGGTCTTCGTCAGTAGCCTGATTTCCGTTGGCAGGCTGATAATATTTGTAGCTCTGTTTGTTTACTGAAGCAAATTTTTTAATTCCGTTCCAGGTGCCCTGGTTGAAGGATTCGTCCTTGAGTGTGCCAACATCAGTTACAAAAGCAATTGTATAGGTGCCGTTTTCTGATGTCATTGTATCAGGAATACCGTCAAAGTCGGTTTCGGTTTTTTCTGGCCTTGTTGTGGTTTCCTTTGTTGTAGAAGTGTCTGAAGCAGACGGCAGAGTGGTGGGTGTTTTGTCTTTTTCGCCGCAGGCGGCAAGACTGAAAAGTAAAAAGACAGAAAGAAAAATTGCAATTGATTTTTTCATAATAAACCTCCGTTTAGTTTTTAGGATTCTACCTGAAAAAATTATTGCAATTATCTTCTTAGGTTATTCAGTTTTATTCCGATATATTACTTTTTGAAAAGCTCAGCGGTAAAAGCTCCGAAAGTGTAATGCTTTCATATTCCTCACCGTTTTTGCCGAGAAGAATAACAAAATCATCCTCGCAGAATTCGCGCATAACCTGTCTGCATACTCCGCAAGGCGCAAAATAATCGGCAAAATTCAGCTCCTTACCGCCAACAACGGCAATTTTGGAAAATTCTCTTTCACCCTCGCTTACTGCTTTGAAAAATGCAGTTCTCTCTGCACAGTTTGTGGGACCGTAGGCTGCGTTTTCAATGTTGCAGCCTGTGTAAACCCTGCCGTCTTTTGTCAGAAGGGCAGCACCCACAGTATAGTGAGAATAGGGCACATAAGCATTTTCCGCAGCCTTTTTTGCAAGGCATATAAGTTCTTTATCTGTCATTTTCTCAGTCCTTTATAATAAGGTTTTTGAAGCTTTCACCTTCGATATCTGCATCAATTCCGAAAAGGTCAGCAATAGTTTTGCCGATATCAGCAAAGGTGCTTCTTGTGCCCAGGTTTACGCTTTTAATTCTCGTTCCGTAAACCAGAAGGGGAATATGCTCCCTTGAATGGTCAGTGCTTTCTGTAAGAGGGTCACAGCCGTGGTCTGCGGTAATCATAAGCACATCATCATCTTTAAGCTCTTTTATGAATTCACCTAGCCAGCTGTCAAATTCCGAAACAGCCTTTGCATAGCCCTCGGCATCATTCCTGTGGCCGTACATCATATCAAAGTCAACAAGATTGGTGAAGCAAAGACCGGTGAAATCTTCTTTTGAAAACCGCTTTGTTTTCTCCATACCGTCAGCATTTGACTTTGTGGGATTACTCTTTTTAAGGCTTTTTCCTGCAAAAATATCATAGATTTTGCCGATAGGAATTACATCAAAACCTTTTTGAGCCAGAGCATCAATAAGAGTTGTTTTGGGTGGTACAAGTGAGTAATCGTGACGGTTGGGTGTTCTTCTGAAAGGAAAATCACCTGCAAAGGGTCTTGCAATAACTCTGCCTACACCGTGCTTGCCTTTTAAAATTTCACGGGCAATTTCGCAGTATCTGTAAAGCTCCTTTAAGGGCACAACATCCTCGTGGGCTGCAATCTGAAACACACTGTCTGCCGAGGTGTAAACGATGAGCTTACCTGTTTCGATATGCTCTTTTCCGTAGTCCTCAATTACCTGAGTGCCCGAATACGGCTTGTTGCAAAGCACACCTCTGCCTGTGCGTTTTGTGAATTCGCTGAGAATTTCATCGGGAAAGCCGTCGGGATAAGTGGGGAGAGGAGTTCCTGAAATAATGCCTGCAATTTCCCAGTGTCCCGTTGTGGTATCCTTGCCCTTTGATTTTTCCTTGAATCTGCCGTAAGCCGCTGTGGGATTTTCAATACCGCTTACATAATCAACGCCGTCTATATTGAAAAGTCCCATTTTTTTCATATTAGGTGCAGAAAAGCTTTTTTGCAAAAAGCAGCTTTTTAAGGTGTTACTGCCTTCATCACTGTAAAGGCAGCTGTCCTCCTGCTCACCAATACCGAAGCTGTCAAGAACAATTAAAAATACACGCTTTATATCCATTCTCAGTCATCCATTCTTACTGCAGTTTCAAGGGCGATTTTCATCATATCCGTAAAGGTGTTCTGTCTTTCCTCAGCAGAGCAAGCCTCACCCTTTAAGGGAAGATCCGAAACTGTGCAGATTGCAAGAGCGTTTTTGCGAAGCTTTCTTGCTGTAAGGTAAAGCCCTGCCGCCTCCATTTCAACTGCAAGCGAGCCTGCTTCTGCCCACTTTTTAAGTGAATCCTCGTCTGCATCGTAGAAGGTATCGCTTGAATAAAGGTTGCCTACCTTGAGGTCAATACCGAGCTTTTTTGCCTCTTCAATTGCGGTGGATAAAAGCTCGTATGAGCAGGTTGCAGCAAGAGTGCCGCTGAGTCCGTATTGCTTGCCGAAAGCTGAGTTAGTGTCTGCGCCGATGCCTGCAACAACATCACGAAGCTTTGCGTCTTCACTGAGTCCGCCTGCTGAGCCGATTCTGATAATGTTTTCAACACCGAAAAAGCTGTAAAGCTCATAGCTGTAAATGCCGATTGATGGAATACCCATACCGCTTGCCATAACTGAAACCCTGTGACCCTTGTATGTGCCGGTATAGCCGTGAATGCCTCTTACGTTGTTGATAAGCTCAGCGTTTTCAAGAAAGGTTTCTGCAATCATTTTTGCTCTGAGCGGGGCACCGGGCATAAGCACGGTTTTTGCAAAGGAAGAGCCTTCCTTAAGGTTTATATGAGGTGTTTGTACTGACATAATAATTCTCCTTAATAGCCTGATGAATTTTCGTTTTTGACTATTTTAACAATTCTGCTTGTGCCGAGTCTCTCTGCTCCGAGACTAAGCATATCCTCTGCATCCTTTATACTTGCAATTCCGCCTGCTGCCTTGATTTTAAGGCGGCTGTCAACATTTTCGCTGAAAAGTCTGATATCCTCTCTTGTAGCGCCGCCTGTTGAAAAGCCGGTTGAGGTTTTGATAAAATCTGCACCTGACTGTGATACGATTCTGCACATCATAACTTTTTCCTCTTCTGTAAGAAGGCAGGTTTCGATAATTACTTTTAAAAGCTTACCCATACATGCCTTTTTTACTTCGGAAATTTCGCTGAGAAGCTCATCGTATTTTTTATCCTTAAGCATACCGATATTGATTACCATATCAATTTCGTCAGCACCGTTTTCTACTGCGTCAGTAGCCTCAAAGCATTTTACCTTTGTGGTGTTGTAGCCGTTAGGAAAACCGATTACAGTGCAGATTTTTATTTTTCCGTCAACGTATTCAGCAGCCTCTTTTACATAAGAGGGCGGAATACAGACACTTGCACAGCCGTATTTTATTCCGTCATCGCAGATTGCTTTAATCTCATCCCATGTTGCACTCTGTGAAAGCAGAGTATGGTCAACATATGAGAGAATTTTTGTAATATCCATATTTTTGTCCTCCATAGGGTATTTTATATTGTTACACACTTATATTATAATCACTCAGAGGAAAAGTCAAACATTTTTTCAATTGACATTGATTTTTGTTAGGTGTATAATTCTTTCATACGAAATTACGGAGGAAAAATAAAATGAAAAAACTGATATCTGCTATAGTTGTGCTGATTTCACTTGTTACTGCTTTCAGCCTTTCTGCCGGTGCTCAGAGTGAGCTTACCGCTATGACTGTAACCAAGCATGTATACGGCACAGCTGTTGTTAAGTGGTTTGCTGAAAATGTTGAGGAGGACAGCTACTTCAATGTTTATCTTGACGGTGAAAAAATAAACGCCAAGCAGGGCTACAACGGACGACACTACTACTGCTTTGTTGATGAAATTTATCCCGGAGATACCCATAACTACAAAGTTGAGTATTACGGAAAAAATGCCTTTGGTGTCTATAAGCTCATAAACACCTTAGAAAAAACAACTGCAGTTGATGATTATTTTAACGGCTACGGCTATAAATTAAGTGCTGAATCCCTCAGCTGTGATTCGGTAACTCTTAACTGGGATTACCTTACAGGCTATCTTGATGAAATTCTTGACCCTGAAACCGATGACAGACTTCTTAATGTTGATGAATACTTCTTTGAGATTTACTGCCTTCAGAACGGAATCTGGACAAAGGTTGCTGAAACCGATAAAGAAAAAATAACCATTGAAGGACTTGAGGAAGACAGAAGATATAAGTTCAAGGTAAAAGCCTTCTGCAAAAGTAAGGAATACGGCGACAATCTTTTTCTTGATGAAAGTGAAACAGTTGAAGCGAGAACCATAACCGAATATATGGAAAGCTTCAGGGTGGAAGAAACCACCAGAACCTCAGCAATTTTAAAGTGGGATTTTGATGCGGAAGCCTTTAATTCAAACGGTGCTTACAACGATTACTGCTTTAAGGTTTATATGGAGGAGGATTATAATACAACAAGACTCATCGGTACAACAATTGACTACGAGTTTGAAATAAGCGGTCTTGAGGAGTTTACTGATTACACAGTTTATGTTGTTCTCTGCGGTGTGGACTCATATGGTGCTGAGCAGGCTGTTGAAACCTCAAAGCACATTGACTTTGAAACGACCGTAACTTATTTTGAAGAAACCTCTGTAAGCTCAATCAAATCCACAACTGCTGAAATTTCATGGAGCTTTGATGAAAGCACTCACAGCGACGAATACGGCGATGTAGACGGATATTATTACTACATTTATTACATTGACAGAAAAGGTAAGGCTGTAAAAATCGGCTCAACCCAGAAGCAGCGCTACACACTTAAAAATCTTGACCCCGATACAGATTACAGCATCAGAGTTGTTGCTTATTATAAAGACAGCGACACAAGGAATAAGCTGAGAATTGAAAGTGTTGATTTTGATGATTTCAGAACAAGGCTTGCAGCACCTGAAAAAATCACAATTTCATATACTCCGAATAAGAAATCAGCAACAGTAAAATGGAGTGCTGTTGAGGGTGCATCAGGCTATATCTTTTATGAGTATAACTTTGAAACCAAGGAATATGAGCGCCTTGCAAAGCAGAAGAGCAGAAGCTACACCATCAGCTATGTTTACGGTGAAAAATACAGATTTTATGTAAAGGCATATAAAACTGTTGACGACAAGGACACTGCAGGTGACGGTAGAAGCAATACATTCATTCCTTCAGAAAAGGTAACTCTTTCAGCTGAAAGCAAAATTGTAAAGCCGGGTAAAAAGCTTACACTTAAGGCTACACTTTCACCCTCAGCTTCAACAGACACAATCAAGTGGACAACAAGCGACAGCGATGTTGCAACAGTTACATCAAAGGGCGTTGTAAAGGGTGTTGAAAACGGCAAGGCAGTAATTACCGCAACTGCTTCCTCAGGCAAAAAAGCCACCTTTACCGTAATTGTAACCGATGCTTCAATCAGTAAGACATCAAAGACAATTGAAGAAAGAGAAAAGTACACTCTTAAAATTAACAATTACAGCGAAAAAATAACCTGGACAACAAGCAATAAAAAGGTTGCAACAGTATCCTCAAAGGGCGTTGTAAAGGGTGTTTCAAAGGGTAGTGCAGTTATAACCGCAAAGCTTAAAAACGGTGCGACATTTACCTGTAAAATCAAGGTTACAAGCCCCTGATAATATTGACACCGAAAGCAAAATAGAGTATAATTTTTTGGTAAAAATCTTTTGAAAGAAGTGAAACATATGGAAACATATAAGATGACAATTGCAGGTCTCGAAAGAGAGCTTCCTATCTGCACAGTTAATGAAAAGCTTGATATTGCAGCTTTTGTAATTTTCGGTGATGCTGAGCTTACTGTTGCTGCTGCTACAGAGCTTCTCAAAATCTGTCCGGACTTTGATTTTATCGTTTCTCCTGAGGCTAAGGCAATTCCTCTTGCACACGAAATGTCAAGACAGAGTGGTAAAAAATACTTCATCTGCCGCAAGGGTGCAAAGCTTTATATGAAGGAGCCCGTTTGTGTTAATGTGCGTTCAATTACTACCGATAAGGTGCAGACAGTTTATCTCGACGGCCTTGAGGGTGAACAGATGAGAGGTAAAAAGGTTCTTATTCTCGATGACGTAATCAGCACAGGCGAATCACTTATTGCTGTTAATGAGCTTCTCAAGGGCTTTGACGTTAACGTTGTAGGTCAGGCTGCAATTCTCGCTGAAGGCGATGCAGCAGACAGAGAGGATATTATTTATCTTGAAAAGCTTCCTCTTTTCTTCAAATAAAGGATAATGAAAAGACCGCTTACCGCTATAGGCTTTACAATGCTTTTTACCCTGCTCGTTATGGGCTCAGATGCTGACGGGCTTGCTTTGGTGACGGTAAGCATTACCTTTCTTATGCTTTTCGGCATAGGTATAATATTTCGCAAAATAAGACAGACTTCTGTAGCTCCGGCTGTATTTCTCGGGGTTGCCGTTGCCTGTCTTTTGTTATTTTTCTCAGATATCGGCCATAACCGCACTCTTGAACATAAAGGTGAAAGCCTTACCGTTAAGGGTACAGTTGCTGAAATGCCCGAATTTAACCGTGAAAACGGCAGACATTACTGCGTTATAAAACTCAGCGAAATTTCAGGCGAAAATGCTGACGGAAGGCTGAGAATGTCCTTCAGCGAAACCAAAGATGAAATAAGTCACGAAAGCCTTAAAATAGGCGATAAGGTTGAATTTACAGGTACGGTTTATGAGGTAGGGGAAAATAATGATAGCACGAAGCGGTATTTCCGTAGTCAGGGCATAAGTCTCGGTGCATACAGTATCCGTAATCTTACGGTAAAAGAACCGCTTTTCCGTGGTGTTTATTACTACGCATCAGTGCTTCGTGAAAAGGCAACTGATGTAATTCTCCGTCACTTTAATGGTGACACTGCAGGGCTTATGATAGCTGTGCTGACAGGAGACAAAGCATATCTCAGCGATGAATTTTATGATGCCGCACGTTATTCAGGTGTATCGCATCTTATGGCAGTTTCGGGTCTGCATCTTTCATTGTGGGTATTTATAGTCGGTGCTGTTCTTGAAATCAAAGGCAGAAAAGAAAAATATCCGTATATCATAATGCTTTTTGCAGTAATATTTATGATGAACTTTGCATCTCTTTCAGGCTCAGTAAAAAGGGCAGGACTTATGACAATTCTGTACCTTATCGGTAAAATTCTCGGCAGAAATGCAGATGCACTGAATTCCCTTGGCTTTGCACTTACGGCAATTATTCTGCATAATCCTTATGCGATTTACGATGTTGGCTTTATGCTGTCGCTTTTCTCAACTCTGGGTATACTTGTTATGGCGTTTCCGCTGAGTAACAGACTTCTCAGAAACAACAATGCAATTTTTGAGGGTACATTCAGCCTGAAGCTTCTTACAGCTGTTACGGAAAGTATTTTTATAAGCCTTTCAGTTGCACTTTTTACCTTACCCATAACCACATATTATTTCGGTTATATTTCATCAGTTTCAGTAATTACAAATCTGATTATTCTGCCTTTCTGTATGCCATTAGTGGCAGTATCGGGCTTGTTTTCAATCTTTTCAACCCTGCCGATTATTTCAACGAAACTGGGAATTACAGGTCGCTATCTTTCAGAGCTCATAATAAAGACAGTTACTTTTATGGGTACAAGAAGCTACTCAAAAATTCACCTTGATTATGATTTTCTTTTTCCGTGTCTCATTCTTGGCGGTGTCGCCTTATTCTCTATAGCTATGCTTAAAAGTAAAAGGGCGAAAAAACTAATTGCGGTGGTATTCGCTGTAATTTTTACCTTCAGCTTCATAAGTGAATATAACAAAAAGCAAACTATGCATAAGCTCCAATATTTCTCAGATAACTGCTACATTGTGTCAGTTAAGGATAAAGGTGTGCTTATCGGCTTTACGGGTGACTACTACTTATATGAAAGCATCTGCGACCATATTGAGAGAACGGGTGTTAAAATTGAAGCGGTTTTGCCTGATGATGACGCAGAATATCTCAATCTTAATTACGCTGAATATGAGCTTGGTGCAAGAATAATTGAGGGCGACTGCAGAATAAGTCTTTACGGTATTGCTGAGGTTGAGCAAAAGGACGGAAATATTTCGGTAACCACCTTGTAAAAGTAAATTGTTTAGTATATTATAAATACAGAAAAATTAATTCAGGAGGAAAATATGACAGTTACAAAAAACACGAAGCTTAAGGACATTATAGCAACTCCCGCAGGTCACGATATTATTATGAAGGCCTGCACATCAATGGGTCTTTCAGGCTCAATTCTTGCAAAGGGTCCTCTTTCAAACCTCACACTTGAAGGTCTCAACAAAATCTCAATGGGCAAAATCGGTGACGATTTTATTGACGCAATTATCTCGATACTCAACAGCGAGCCTGATGTACCTCTTATGGACGACGCACCCGTTGAAAAGAAATGGTGGAAGGAAGCAGTATTCTATCAGATTTATCCTCGTTCCTTCAAGGACAGCAACGGTGATGGTATCGGTGACCTTAAGGGTATAATCGAAAAGCTGGACTATCTCAAGGAGCTCGGTGTTGATGCAATCTGGTGCAGCCCTATCTACGATTCACCTAACGATGACAACGGCTACGACATCCGTAATTACAACAAAATTATGGAAGAATTCGGCACAATGAAGGATTTCGATAAGCTTCTTAAGGAAATTCACAAGCGTGATATGAAGCTTATTATGGACCTTGTTATTAATCACAGCTCAGATGAGCACGAATGGTTCGTTTCATCGGCAACCGACCCCGACTCACCCTATAAGGATTACTACATCTGGAGAGACGGCAACGGTGACAACCCTCCCAACAACTGGGACAGCATTTTCTCAGGCTCTGCCTGGAATTATTATCCCGAAAGAAAGCAGTGGGCGCTTCACCTTTTCTCAAAAAAGCAGATGGACTTCAACTGGGAAAACGAAAAGCTTCGTAAGGATCTTTACAAGATGGTTAACGGCTGGCTCAAAAAGGGTGTTGACGGCTTCCGTCTTGATGTAATCAGCTTCATTTCAAAAACAGACGGTCTTCCTGACGGTAATACTGCAATCGGCGGACTTATGGGTACAAAGGGTGTTGAGCATTATTTCTACGGCCCGAGACTTCATAAGTATCTTAAGGAGCTTAACGAAAACTGCTTCAGCAAGTTTGATGCCTTCACTGTTGGTGAATGTCAGGGTACAGGTATCGAAATGAGCAAGCTTATGACAGGTGACTACAGAAACGAGCTCAGTGTTGTATTCTCCTTTGACCATGTTGAAAATCCCGGTAAAAAGCGCTTCAGCGTTTATAAATATGACCTGAGACCTATGGCTAAGGAGCTTGTTAACTGGCAGCTCAATTACGGTAACCACTGCTGGCCTACAGTTTTTGTTGAAAACCACGACCTTACAAGAATGGCATCAAAGGTTTGTCCCGAGGGCTATTTCAGAGATGAAATGAGTAAGCTTCTTGCAGTTTTACAGATGACCTTCAAGGGTGTACCCTTTATTTATCAGGGGCAGGAGCTTGGTATGACCAACGCAAGCTTCGGCAGTATGGATGAAATCCGCGATGTTGAAGCAATCAACTACTTTAAGGAGCTTACTGATAAAGGTGTTGCACCGGGTGAAGCATTCAGAGATATCAGAGCAGGCACACGTGATAACGGCAGAACACCTATGTGCTGGACAAGTGAAGAAAATGCCGGCTTTACAACAGGCACTCCCTGGATTAAGGTTAT
>JBGVFK010000051.1:0-6604 GCA_045121075.1 Acutalibacteraceae bacterium
AACACTGGCATTCCAGTATTGAAAAATTACAAAATACGGATAATTGCGTAAGAACCTCTAAATTAAAATAATTGTATGGGTTAATTCCAGTTTTACAGAGACTTAAATTTCAGTTTGATGGAGCGTCAAATTCCAATTTGTTGAACAGAATGCTTTCAACTGCTCTCCCCGTGAGAGCAGTTTTTCTTTGTCTTGAGCTAAAGTCCGTTTTATGGGACTGTGAAATTTGTATAATACAAACAGGTATGATACAATTATTCTGACCTCGGGTTTGAGTGGTTTTTACCTCCCTCTATATAATTAATAGGGCACTTTTGCAAAATCGCCCATTATAGAGTAACAAGTGAAAATCAAAATCCGTAACAAGAAAACAGTAATTTTGTGAAAATACAGTTTTTGACACTTTTCACCCGAAAAAGATAGTAAAATAACCTCAAAAATTCAAAAAAGGAGATGAAAAAGCACTATGGGAGCCTTTTCTGTGACTGTCGCATACCGTGACGGGAGAGCATATTGGAACAAAAAGAACTATCCCGCCGGTATATTCGCAACAAATTTTTTGAATGTTTTTTATAAAAATGATACCGCCGCAAGAATTTCTGTCTTTTCAGACGAAATCAACCACAACATTCTCAAACAGTTAAGATGCGGTTATCTCAATATCCGTAATTTTACCGATACAGGCAGAATGATTCTTGAGGAGCTGAAGGCTCTGCCTAACATACCAGTTTACAGTACCTTTGACTTTGATGCTATCCGAAAAAGGGTTACATTTCTGTTCAGCGAAGAAACGGGACGGCGTATCTGTGATTACTTTGTAGGTCGAGCTGAAATAGGTCTTATACCCCAAGATGAAGTTATAGTCGATACCGCTTACCGCCGTTGTGATTTTGAATATATAAACGAGTGTGAAGGAATCATAAATGAGTTAACCGAAATTATTACATTCTTCAATAACATCAGCGATGATATGTACTATGCCCATAAAAACCTTGTTGCTTTTGTTAATTCTCTGCCTGATATTGAAAAGCACGATGAGGGACATCTCTTCCCCGTTGCAAAGCAGATATTCGGCAATAAGACATTCTCTGTAAATGAAGAGTTTATTGAGGTCAGAAAAAACATAAAAAGTCAGTACACTACCGTTGCAAGAAAGCTATATTTTGACAGCTTCTACAGCTTCATTGTTACGGATTTCTTTGAGGGATTACACTATGGTCATTATCCAAAAAAGTGTGAGGTCTGCGGCAAGTATTTTCTTATGCAGAGTGCAAGAAAACAAAGATACTGCACTAACGGCGTAGCACCTGAAAAAATAAACGGGCAGAAGCTAACCTGCAGACAGTATGCAGCCGCTATCCGTAAAAAGGAGCTGTCAGAAAACAATCCCATTATGGATATTTACAACAAGCGTTGCAGTTGTATCCGTACCGAAGCTTTACGAGGTACAATTACACCTGTATTCGCAGAAAAAGCCAAGGTCATAGCAAAGAACAGAATGCTATTAGCTAAACGTGACCCTGAATATTTCAAAACAAAGTACAAAAAGGATTTAAGCCGTAAAAAGCTTTACGCTGATACAGAGAAAAACTAACGGAAAGGATGTGGCATAATGAAAAAATGGGAAGAAGATTTATATATGTTTCACTGTGCCACGGCACCTAAGGAAAAGAAATCTCTGCAGGAATATATTGAGCTTTACCTGACCGAGAAAGACGAAAGGTATTTTAACTATTTCTTGCACTTTTACGAGCCAAGGCTAAATGACAAGATTTACGGTATAGTACACAACTATGCTATGCAGGGGCATTTCGCTGATTTAAAGATGGTCTTCGTTCACGGACTTTACAAGGCACTTGAAAAGTATGATTTATCGCAGAATGTACCGTTTCTGTATTTTGCAAAGTATTATTATGAGCATGAGATTCACGAATATATCCGTTCAATGAGGCACGGTCTTACCATACCAAATGCCGATGAGGATAAAATGCTCCGCAAAGCTATGGCACTTTACAGAGAGTACGGCGAAGTGGCTACTCAGGAAAATATTGAGAAGATTGCAGAACAGATTGACCGTTCACCAAAATTTACATGTGAGCTTATTACCGCAGGTCTCCGCAACACCTTGTTTGTACCATTTTACAAGGAATACTGTGACGAAGATTCTGAAGAAACGGCAGAAGATGTAACAAGTGATAACACCTTTAACCCGGAGCTTGAGCTTATCCGAAAAGAGCAGTCTGAGGCAGTGTGGGGTGCATATAACGACCTTGATATCGGCATACAGATAATGATTGCTGATAATCTTGCTTTCTGCCACGAATGTCACAGCATATTTGAGATGCAAAAAGACAAAAACGGCGAACCAGTTAAGGTTCGCCGTAAGAAGAAAACGTATAAAGAGATTGCAATGCTTAATGAGATGTCTGAAGAGGAAAGTGTGAGGGTTGCTTTGCAGAAGGGGTATGAGGAGATAAGGGGGAAGTTGGTATAAATATAAAAATCCCGTTAAGTGCTTCAAAATACTACTTAACGGGATGCGTTTTTATGATTTCAAGTGACCAATTTGATCTGTTGAAAATCTTTGGTGGGGGCAGTTATTATAATAATAGAAATACCATTATTCTATAGGGGTTTTATTGGATTGTTTAACCTTGAAGTATTTTTTATTTATTCAGTTTTTCCAAACATAATTTAGCAGTTACAGCAGCGACTTTTAATCATTGGTTTGATTTCTGCGAACTGCTTTAGGGTGAGCTTTAGTTTTTGCATGAGGGGTTCCTCCTTTCTTAAAAAATTTAGTTGTACTGCGAAAAAAATGTGACGCAGTATTCATATACCGAAAATCAGCGATTTTGGACATAAAAAAAGCACCTGCTACTTTTTAAAGTGACAGGTGCTTAAAAAAATATTTCATAATGATTTAATAAAACCTTCTATCAATTTTATTGTTTTGTTTAAGTTTTCATCTTTAGGGTTTAACATCAATAATCTCAATGCTCCGCCTATACAAAAACGAATTATAAATGGTATTTAAGCTATCTTTTATGGCTTCAGGATGAATACAAAGAAATGATTGAGTTTTGCTATGATGAAGATTTTTATCCTGAAATATTAGGCTCACTTTATCCGAGTGAAAGATTAAAATTATATCGCACAATTCATGATTTGCCTTTCAGATTTGATAGAACAGAAGAGCTCTCGATATCCAATAGAATGGGGGGCAAAGAAATGCCATACGGTATGCCAATCAATGAGATTTTGGATAGAATTAAGGCAATGAGCGGAGAACCCACCGAAGCAGAAAAGCAATTTGCAGAAAAATATAATATCTCTGTCGGCACGTTGAAAGCTTGTATTGCACATCCTTCATTTATGAGTATTACATATAGCTTCCGCAGTGTTGCAGATATTCTTGAGCTTGAATTCACAAAAATGCTTGAGCAGAATGTTCACTTCCGTAAATGCAAGCGCTGTGGGAAGTATTTCATAATGAAAGGCAAATACGATACCCGTTACTGTGACAGAGTGGCAGAAGGTGAAAGCCGTAGCTGTCAGGAATTTGCTGCTGCCGAAAACTATAAAGCAAAGCACGCTGATGATAAGGCTACCGCTATTTATAGCAAATATTACAAGCGTTATTCGGCAAGAGTAAAGGTCAGACAGATTAAAGAGGCTGACTTCAAAAAGTGGAAGTATCAGGCTATGACAAAGCGTGACGAGTGCACTGCCGGAATTATCTCTCCTGAAGAGTTTACCTCTTGGATGGAAGATAGCTTTCCTAACCGAAAGAAAAAGAATTGATAATAAACAGCTACCGCCGAGGATTTCTCCCCGGCGGTAAATTATTTGTTCAGTTTTATCAATAATGAACTGCACCGCATTCACATACGGGATTGAGCTTAAAGAGCTTTGAGAAGAATTTAACTATCTTCCAGAAGAATCCTAAGATACCTGACTTGTGGCAAAGGTGGTCACAAGTGCTGTCTGTGGGTTCATCAGGTGTATCAGGCTCGTCGGGAGTGTTAGGTTCATCAGGTGTGTCGGGTGTGGGTTCTGCGGGTTTTTCGTATTCATAACCGCAACCGTTATCACACTTATAGTCACCGTCAGCATCCTTGTGAGTGAGAGCTGCAATAGCCTTTTCGTCTGTTGCACCGCAGCCGTTGTCACAAGCTGCTACTTCCTTACCTTCTACGCCACACTTTGCTTCTTCTGTTACTTCGTACTTTGTGAAGGAGTGTCTGAGAGCTTCTTTTTCTACATAGGTAGTATAAGTACAAGCGGTGCAGTATTCGTAAGCATCCCAACCGATTTCTGTACATGTGGGAGCTTTTGCATCAACCTGTACAAGTGTATCTTTGTGATTGAGAGCTTCTTTTTCTACATAAGTTGTGTATGTACAAGCAGTGCAGTATTCGTATGCATCCCAACCGATTTCTGTGCAAGTGGGAGCTTTTGCATCTTTCCGAACAAGTGTGTCTTTGTGATTGAGTGCAGAAACAATTTCCTGTTCAACCTTATAGTCACATCTTGTGCAATGTTCACCCTGTGTAAGACCTGTGTTTGCACAATCAGAAGCTACTGCTTCGTCGATAACTGTATCGTGACCAACCGTTACAACATCAGAAAGATATACATTTTCGCCTACTGAGGTCTTACATACGTATGTTTTTCCGCACTCAGGGTTCTGTAAGGTTTTATCTGTTTCTGTTTCATCCAGTTCACTTGTTCTTATAAGCTCAAATTCAAATTCTGTAGGTACAATATTATCAACATCTATTCCGACAATTACTTCTGCATCAGAATCTATTGTTACGCTTGCTTTTCCCGTAGTTCTTACACACTCATTAATTGAATAGTCCTCTGTGTAAACAATCAAGTCAAATGAACAATCAGATGTTGTTGAAGCAGTTATCATATCTCCGGCCTTAACATCAACAGTAAAGAAATCTGCATACCAACCACCATGCGACCATTTATCATTTTCAAAGTCTCCGTCAATACTTGTTACATTATCAGGAGTAAGAACAGTTTCTTCAACTTCGTACCATTGGAAAGTGGCATCAGGATTATTAAAGTCAACTGTATAACCATTTTCCGCTGAAGGTTGCTGAGTGAATGCATAGTTAGCAGTATAAGCAAACATCTCTCCTGTTTCTTCGTTATACTCTGTTTTATCTAAATAATAAGAATCATTTTTATAAAATTTTATAGTATATTTTTCAGCTTCTTGAGCATTTTCAACGCCTTCAAGTATTTTTATTTTTCCCGCATAATCAGCATCAATTTCAACAGTTAAACTTTCGCCTGTATAATCAGCAACATTGATAACGCCTTGTGGTACTTTTGATGAAAGAAACGATTCAATTTCAGGATATCCTTCTTCGTTTTCAAGAACAGTACCACCAAGGTTAATTTTAGCATTATTATATAAGATATGCTCTATTGGATATTCATTGGATTTTAATTTACCACCGTAAAGATTAGCAGCACCTTCAACAACGCGGAGTACAACACCGCCTTTGCTATTTTCAATAGTTCCGCTATATAAATTAAATTCTCCGTCTCCACTGACAAGGATTTTTCCATAAGAAGAAGATGTAATTTTACCTTTTTCGTCTTTCGATGTGTCATAAACAGAAAAGGTACCATCCGCATAAGTACAATCATTGCAATTCCATGTATAACCGTTAAGGTCTACATATACATTTTCGCCTTCTTCAATGTATATGAAACCATTTTTATGCATCGTAACATCGCCTGATAATTTATATTTACCGCTGGGTAAATATTGATTATACTGAAAATATTTAGAAGTAACTGTATAAGTATCATATTCAACCTGTACGCCGTCAATACAAAGAATACCTTTTTCATTTGCAGTCAGCACCTTTGCATCGCTGAAATCGAGTGTTTCATATTCATAACCGCAGTTGTAATCACACTTATAGTCACAATTTGCATCTTTATGAGTGAGAGCTTTTTCTACATAGGTAGTATAAGTACAAGCTGTACAGTATTCGTAAGCATCCCAACCGATTTCTGTGCAAGTGGGAGCTTTTGCTTCAACTGTTTCAAGTGTATGTTCCTCGATCACTTCATAGCCGCATTTGGTACAGTTTCCGATATGGGTGCCGTCCTCGTTGTCGGTGTAGGAGAAGTTGCAGCCGTCAGCACAGGTTACAACCCAGATGCCGTTAGCTTCGGTTGCGGTATAGCCCTCGGCAAGATATGCGGTAGGATTAAAGCCGAAGGTGCCGCCGGAAATAATGATTGTGCCGTATTTTATTCCCAACGCTTCCACATGACCGCCGGAAATCGTTACGATGCCACCCCAACAATTCAGTTTTTTCACATAACCGCCGGTGATGTGGCTGGTGTCATCATCCGAATTGAGTTTATCCGTGTGCAATTGATCTACCCAACCGCCGTACATGTTGATTGTTCCGAAAACATTTGTAAAGCCTTCAATAGTGCCGCCCAGCAGGTTAAGCGTACCCCAAACATCAACTGGCATATCATTATTTGGATCTGTAGCCTTAAATGTGCCGTTGCCGGATATGGTCAATACTACACCTGCGTTTTCAGGATTTGGAGTGAA
>JBGVFK010000052.1:0-35758 GCA_045121075.1 Acutalibacteraceae bacterium
AAACCCAGGCTGTCATTACCATAAGGACAGCGAGAAAAACTGAAAGGGCTTTTTTGCCTGTGTGTTTCATTGTTTTCATTTTAAAAATTCCTCCTTGAAATTTTTATTTGAGTGTTCGACCCCACCCTTCCACCGCAAGCGGTCCCCCTTCCCTTAAAAGGGAAGGCAAGACAAAATGCAAAATTAAAAATAAGGCAGAGATTCGTTTTAAAGTTGAATCTCTGCTTTGTTGTATTGTGTAGATAAATTGGTTTTCGTTATTCTGATTTATTGTTTTCCAAACCAATTTCCAATATATAATTTATAGTTTTTTGCAATACTTCATCTGAGTTTTCGTCATCCCAATAACTGATTTCCAAAACTTCTTCCTTCTGTACTATTCCGACTTCTGTCAAATGTTTCTGAACAATCGGTATCTGTTTGAAATCACGATCGGATTCTCTGGCAAATATTACAACAAGACTATCTTTATCAGTAAGTCTATGTTCAAACAGTCTTTCAATTTGGTTATAATAATACGGTGGGTTATATAATGAAGTATCTCCACTATACTTCCTGACATAAACCCTAAATTCCTCGTCGGTTTTATCTTTGGTTATTTCTAAGTAATACTGTCCTGATTCGATTTGTGTTATATCTACATTTAAAAGTTGAGTTGCAGTTTCCTCACTTAAATCAAGTTTACGATACTCACCAGCAAATCTTATTAAATAAAATAATGAAACAGCTATAACTATTATAATAACAGCCTTTTTCAGGCTTCTCTTTGTTGAAAGTTTATCTTTTGTCTTAAAGTAATTATATATGAGTCTAATCAGAAAATACAAAAAATAAAGAGTTAAGCCACAAGCAGCATATAGGATACCTGCATTTACTAAAACAGCTACACCTTCCATAAATTGAACCTCCATTTACAACCCATAAATTCTTATTCATCAAATAGATTATACCATTACTTACAAGCAAAATCAACTCTGCAAAACAAATAACGGTGCAACTCCTTTTGGAAGTTACACCGTATTTTTCAATTAATAGTTTTCTTTAAGACCCTGTTCGTCATAGAGGAATACAGTGTTGAGTACAATATCAAGGCACTTTTCAACTGTCTTCATATCCATGTTGTCGCCTGTGTCGCCTCTTGTGTGATAATATCTTGGAGGACCGGGATCCATAGCTGCAAGAGTTACTGCAGGAACGCCAAGCTTCTGAACTGCTGCTGCGTCTGAAGCACCTACGAATACTGAGCTGTAGGGAAGATCTACACCAGCCATTTCGCCTGCCTTCTTAACAAGTGCGCAAGCTCTTGCATCCATCTTAACTGTACCTGTCATATCACGAGCGTAAACAGCCATGCTGTCGTAATCTCTGAAGGTTTCAAGACCGATGAATACTGTGGGGATTTCCTTGAGTTCAGCCATATGACGCTTAACATAAGCTCTTGAGCCTCTGAGACCTGATTCTTCTGAACCTGCTGACATAGCAACAACTTCTGTGTTTTCGAATCTGATATCGTTGTCCTTGAGATACTTAAGAACTGCAACTGAACCGATAGCACCTGTAAGGTTATCGTTTGCACCTTCAACTGTAATATTGAAGTTTACAAAGAAGAGAACGAGGATTGCACCGGGAATAGCTGCAAGCTGAACATACTTGAGAATTTCAGCAATTTCTTCACCAACGATACCGAAGCCGATAAGGATTGATGAAACGAATACATAGAGCATTGAGATAATGCCGTAAGCACCAACTGTGTAAAGAAGAGGTGCACCGCCAAGGCGTGTGTAGGTCCATTCGTGTGATGAGTCACAGTGACCTGAGATAATAATTCTCTGCTTTGTTTCGCCTGAAGCCTTTCTTACGCCGATAGCATTGTGTGATGTGCCCTTTTTGAAGAGCTTGTCATAGAATTCCCAATACATAAGGAATTCGCAGAAAAGAAACACAATTGCTGCTGCTGTAAGTACAAGTGAAACTACTGCGAGATTGAGGAATGTGAAAATAACACTGAGGATAATAAGAATACCGTCAATTCTTACCCAACTCATAAATGCTTCGGGTGAGAGCTGGAAATCTTCAATTGTTACTTCATCACAGCAGGTTTTCATTTCCTCTGCTATGTACTTCTGAGCTTCATGCTCCTGTGTGCTGCCTGCAAGACGAGGACCGATTGTTTTGCAGATTTTTTTGATCTCTCTCACTGTATAGTTTGTATACATTCTGAGAGATGCGGGATAGTTCTTAACGCTTTCGTTAGCTTTCAAAACCATCTTCTCCTTTCCGTATTTGCGCTTCAAACCGACTTGATTTGTCGATTATCTGCTGTTTTTAACAGAACAATTTTACCACATCGGTACTGTTTAGTCGAGTTATTTTGGTAAATTTAAATAATTGTTTATAATTCATCAAGTTGTTAATTGTGTGTTTTATATCATAAGGTTCTGTTAAATATTTTTTAACAATTAACCCTTTTATGTACTAAATTCGGTGAGCGATTACTCACTCCAAATTAAGAAAAAAGCTCCCCGAAGGGAGCTTCTTATACTTCATAATCTACACTTGCACGGTCTGTGCGGATAAGTGACACAAATTCAGAAATTTTCTTATGGTCGGGATGCACCTTATAGCTTTCAACATCCTCGAGAGAATCAAAGGCACTGAAAAGAATTGCATCATACATTCCGCCCTTGGGATTCACATTGATTTCAACGTGCATCTCTCTGATATAGTCAATTTTTTGAGGAAGTGCTTCAAGCATTGACTTTACCTTAAGGATATTCTCCTCTTTGGTAGCGCCCTCAGCAAAATCCTTGAATTTCCACATTACAATATGCTTAATCATTGGTTTACTCCTCTATTGTTTTATTTATTCGGTTGTGGTTGTCAGACAGACGGCCAATGGCCGCCCCTACGAATTACCTTAAGGTTTCGTCAGTCTTGCCTCTCCTGAAAGGAGAGATGTCAAAATCACCAAAATGATTTTGACAGAGGGGTCTTAAAGCCTCGCCTGAAAGGTAATTCCCCTGTTAGGGGAAATGTCTGCATTGCAGACAAAAGGGTGCCCGTTTCCGGAGGAAAAGGTGGCACGAAGTGACGGAGAGATGGGAATGCGGACACGGCAAGCCGTGTCCCTACTGTAACACATCATCCAATTTAGTTGTGTCGGTCAAACGGACCGTCGAGGACGCCGGTCCCTACAATGCACTTTCAGGTTTCGTCAGTAATATAATCGGAGCGCAGCGACCCTTAACTCCACTCTTCACACTCCACACTCCACACTGAGCATTGGCGACCACAGGTCACCAATGCTTATAAGATTTCATCAAGATTTGCGCCCTTTGTTTCCTTAACCTTAAGTGCAAGAATAACAGCCGCAATCATTACAACGGGCACTGCAATAAGAAGACAGGTAAGGTAAACAGGAAGCACCAGCATACCCACAACAGCGAGAATGTAGCCCACTGCAAGACCGATAATTACAAGAAGACCCTCAGCGCCCACAACGGATGCTCTGATGTCGGTCGGCACTTTTTCTGTCATCATAATATTCATATAGTCTCTGCCGATCCAGTAGCAGCCCTGATAAAGTCCGCAGAAGCCGCCGATAAGATACGGATTCCAGAGATTATTGATACCCACTGCAAAGAGGATAAATCCGGTTGCAGAAAGAATTGAAGCATCAACAATGAGCTTCTTTCTGCCTATTGTGTCTGCAACAAAGCCTGAAAGGAAGGTAAGACACGCATAAACTATGGGAAGCACAAACATTGACTTTGTAATGTCTGCTGTGCTCATACCAGCAATATGCATTGAAGATTCGTAGTAAAGGGCAATTGCCGGCATACCTGAATCGAAGATAATATGAGCGATAATAAGATACTTGGTGTCCTTGTTTGCGAAGATGTACTTAACTGCATTGAATACGCCTGACTTGTTTCTTTCCGCCTGCTTTTCAGCCTTCTGAAGCTCCTTCTGTCGCTGTCTTTCCTCGTAAGGAATTGAAAGATAAGCGATTCTTTCGCTCATAAACACCTTGGTGTCCTTGGCAAAAATTACAACAAGTCCTGCTGCAATAACACCTACAACTGCAGGTGCAAGGAAAATTCTTCTCCAGAGTGTGGGGTCGTTACCCATAAGTAAATCACGGAGAATGGGAATACATACTACACCGAAGATACCGAGACTCTTGAGTACACTGTAAATTATTGCTCTGAATTTGTCAGGTGCTTCTTCAAGAATGTAGATAATCTGCATATCGTGACCGAAGAAGAAGCCGATTATGCCGTAGCCCAAAAGGAACACTGCATAATTAGGTGAAAAATAAATAATGAGAAGGCCGAGAGCCATACCCAGGGTTGACATTGCAAAAAGCGGCTTTCTGCCCCACTTGTCAGCAAGTGCCTTATAGAAAGGTGTGATGATGCCGAAAACATAGCTTACAACACCAATTGTTGAATGAAGTGAAAGTCCCTGCTCAAAGGTATACTGCTTTCCGAAAAAGAGATTGTTTACGAAAAACTCAGTAATAAATGAGGACTGAACAGAAACTGAAAGGTTACTTGTAACCTCATCGAGAATATTTACAAGACCGATAAGGAAAATCAGCACAAAGAAGTATCCTCTGTAGTTTCCCTTGGCTTGTCTTGCAGTAAGCTTTTTAAGCTGCTTTTCCTCTGAGGCAATTACCTTAGCTTTATCTTTGCTCATAGCACTGCCTCCTTAACCCAATACAGGTGTATCGCAGAATTCAACCTCTGCCTCGCCCTTTATTCCGTCTGATTCAAAAACAATAATTTCGTTTTCGCCCTCTTTGAGAATTGAAGCCGGTACATAAAGTGTCTGCTGAGGACCGATTTCCCAATATCTGCCGATATTGAAGCCGTTAATTGTCACAAAGCCCTTTGTGAAGCTCTGAAGCTTAAGGAAGGTGTCCTTTGCATCGTCTATAGTGAATGTACCCTTATAGAAAAGGCTCTTTTCAGTGGGCTTTTCTGAAGCATAAGCGAGCTTTCCGAGATTATCCATAGGAAGAGGATAAACATTCCAGCCGAAGTGGATTTTCTTATCAAGAAGGCATCTGCCTGCAATACCCTTTTTGCGCATCATTTTTGCACCGAAGTTTGCTCTACCCATATTCTCAGTAAGAATTGTAAGCTCATCCCCTGCCTTTGCGCTGAATTTAAGGTCGAGGTTTTCGTTGATGTAGCAGATGCCAACAAGGTCACGGTTAATGTAAACCTGAGCTCTGTCGCCAAGACTTTCAAATGAAAGGGTTACATCATTGTAATCTCTGTTAAGAGTTGTTTTATAACAGGTAAAGCCGTAGCCGTAGCCGTATTTTTCCATACACTTAGGTACATCGGAATAAACGGGAGAAGAAAGATTATTAAGGTTATCGAAAAGTGAAGCAGTTTCAGTAAGCTTAACCTTACCGTAAGCCTTTTTCTCTCTGTTAGCGGGCACTTCAGGAAGCTCATAATCAACATACTTGCTGATAACCTCACGCACCTTCATATACTTTTCGGTTACATCACCGCATTCAGTAAGAAGTGCATCGTAGTCATAGCTTGTTACATCGGGAGCAAATACCTCATAATGATTTGCACCGCTTGTGAAGCCGAAGTTTGTGCCACCGATGAACATATACATATTCACACTGCCCTTTCTGAGCATATCGTCAACAACACCTGCATAAACATCAGCATCGGTTGTGTGGTGCTTATCGTCACCCCATGCGTCAAACCAACCGTTCCACATTTCCATGCACATTTTCGGTGCATCAGGACAAAGCTCATCGTGAGCCTTAAAGTTTTCTTCAACACGGCTGCCGAAATTGAGAGTTGAGAAGCAGCCCTCAACTGAGCCGTCAAGAAGGTTATCCATTGATGTTCCGTCAGAGGTGAAAAGAGGCACATCAATACCACGCTTTATATATCCGTCACGAAGATATGTGAGGTATTCTCTGTCGTCACCGTAGTAGCCGTATTCATTTTCAAGCTGCATCATAATGATGTTGCCACCATTAGTGCAGAGAAGAGGTCTGATTTCTTCAAAAAGTCTGTCAAGGTAACGGTCAAACTTTTCAATATATGCCTTATTTGAACAGCGGATTTCCATTTCATCATCGCACTGAATCCACCAGGGCAGACCACCGAATTCCCATTCTGCACAGATATAGGGTCCGGGTCTTACAATTGCCATAAGACCTTCCTTTTCTGCAGTGCGGATAAATTCTGCTATATCAAGATTGCCTGTAAAATCATATTCACCCGGCTGCTTTTCGTGCATATTCCATGCACAGTAGGTCTCAACGCAGTTAAGACCCATGGCCTTCATTTTTCTGAATATATCTGTCCATGTGTCGGGCATATTACGGAAGTAATGAACAGCACCTGAAATAATTTTTGTGGGCTTACCGTCTTTATAAAAGTCTTTGCCCTTAACCTCAAAAGTCATAGCCTTCTCCTTTTGTATGTATTGCTGTAATTATGCAAGAATTTCGTCAATGAAATTACCCAGCATTGTCTGGTAGGTTTCTCCACCCTTCATGCAGGACTGTGCGTGGTCTGCACCCTCAACAATAAGAATTTCCTTCTTTTCATGTGAACAAGCCTCGTAAAGCTCATTAACCATATAGCAGGGCACAAGTGCATCGTCAGCACCGTGAATGAAGAACATAGGAGTTTTAGCTTTTTTTACGCTGTCTATAGGACGTATTTCTTCAAAATCAAAGCCGTTGTTCTTTTTGTTTACATAGTTAACCGCACTTATAAGCTTTTCATTTTTCTTGATGCCGAATTTGCTGAGCTTGAAATCAAAAACGCCTGTTGCAGTTGAAAAACCGCAGTCAGCAACAACACCCCTTACATTTTCGGGAAGATCATCTCTGCCATTCATAAGCATAACTGTAGCTGAGCCCATTGAAACACCGTGAAGAATAATCTTTATGTCTTTACCGAATGTTTCGTTGATATAATGGAGCCACTTCATGCAGTCAACTGTTTCATAAAAGCCGAATGTACAGTGGGTTCCTTCGCTTTCGCCTGCAGCAACATGGTCAGGAAGAAATACGTTGTAACCTCTTTCAAGATAAAATCTGATAACACCGTTAAACTCCTTTTTACCGCAGCTTCTGTAGCCGTGTGCACAGAAAAGATAAATATTGCTTTCTTTTTCAGGTCTGAAAAGAATACCTGTAAGCTTTTCTCCTCTGTCTGAGGTGATGAAGTGTCTTTCATAGCCGTATTCCTCAAGCCAGGCGATATTGTTCTTCATATAGTCACCAAGATGGCTTGTGTCACAACCGCCGATTTTGTAGTTGATTGCTGTGGGAAGCTCAAATTTTCTGTTGAAAAGAATTTCGTCAGTAAGCACACATAAGCCGTAACCTAAGCCTGCAGCACCAATAGCACCGCCTGCTACACCAATTGTTGATTTAATGATTTTATTCATAATAATCCTCCTTGTAATTTCCTTCATTCTGCTATTTTACCACAAATTACAAAATATGCAATATATTTTGTTGTAAAGTGCTGAAATCTCTGTTATAATGTCACAAAAGGACGGTGTTTTGATGTTTAACTTTTTTGTTGACTCTTCAATGAAGCAGGGCAATTGCTATTTTATTGACGGCTCTGACTTCAACCATATAAAGAATGTGCTGAGAATGAAGGAGGGCGAAAGCTTTCTTGTAAGCATTGACGGCAAAAGTGACCTTTGTGTACTCAAGGAGTATTCAGGCGATACTGCAATTGCCGAAATAACTGAGGAAAACTATCAGGACACTGAGCTGCCCGTTAAGCTTTATCTTTTTGAGGGACTTCCCAAGTCTGACAAAATGGAGCTTATTATTCAGAAATGCACTGAGCTTGGTGTTTATGCAATTGTGCCCACCGAAATGAGCCGATGCGTCGTTAAGCTTGACGACAAAAAGAAGAAAAGCAAAACAGCCCGTTGGCAGAGCATTGCTGAAAGTGCCGCAAAGCAGAGCAAGAGAAACCTTATCCCTGAAGTGATGGATGTAATGAGCTACAAAAATGCTCTTGAATTCGCCAAGACTCTTGACCTTGTTCTTCTTCCCTACGAAAGCAAAAACGGAATGAAGGACACCGCTGATGCTCTTTCACAGATTAAAGGCGGTATGTCCGTAGGCATTATCGTAGGTCCTGAAGGGGGCTTTGAAGAAAAAGAGGTTGATGAAGCACTCAACACAGGTGCAAAGGTAATCTCTCTCGGAAAGAGAATTCTTCGCACTGAAACTGCAGCAATAACTGCCGTAGGTATGTGTATGCTTTATACAGAAATGAATGTTGGAGAAAAAGAATGAAAGAACTGCCCTTAAAATATAAAGAACGAATGGAAGCTCTTCTCGGTGAAGATTTCAAAGAATACGAAAAAGCTCTTTCTGAAGCTCCCGTAAGAGCCTTCAGAGTAAACACCGACAAAATAAGCACAGAAGACTTCAGCAAAATCAACATCTTTTCCACGGAAAAGATTCCCTATGTAGAAAACGGCTTCTATCTGAATTACGACAAAATAGGTAACCATCCCTATCACCATGCAGGTATGATTTATGTTCAGGAGCCCGGTGCAATGGCACCTGCAGAGTGCCTTGAAATAGAAAAGGATTGGAAAATTCTTGATATGTGTGCCGCACCCGGCGGTAAAAGCACTCATCTGAGAAACAAGCTTGGCGCAAATGGTGTGCTTGTTTCAAACGAGATTATCCCATCACGCTGTAAGATTCTTACAGGCAACATTGAGCGCCTTGGTCTCAGAAACACAGTAACAACCTGTATGGACACAAAAAAGCTTGCAAAAACCTTTCCCGACACCTTTGACCTTATTATGGTTGATGCTCCCTGCTCAGGCGAGGGTATGTTCCGTAAGGAAGAAATCGCCATTGACGAATGGAGCGAAGAAAACGTTAAGATGTGTGCCGAAAGGCAGAAGGAAATTCTTGAAAACGCCTGCATCTGCCTTAAAGACGGTGGCTATATAATCTATGCAACCTGCACCTTCTCTCTTGACGAAAACGAAATGACAGTTGATGCTTTTCTTAAGGAGCATCCTGAATTTGAGCTTGTAAAAGCCAGGGATGAGGTTATAGAAAACACCTCAGACGGCATTTTCTTCGACGGCTGTCAGACAGAAAGCATTCACCTTGCAAGACGCTTTTACCCTCACAAATCAAAGGGTGAAGGTCAGTTTATGGCTGTGCTTCACAATAAGAATGAATTTTTCGACACTGCCAAAAAGCAGAAAAAGGAAGCTGTTAAGCTTGATAAGTGCGTGGTCGATTTTCTTAAGGATACCCTTAGTGATTACGACGAAAGCAATGTGCTGATGTATAACGGCAATCCCGTTTATTTCACACCTGACTTTGAGGTTAAGAAAGGCTCAGCCTTCTCCTGCGGTGTGACTATAGGAGAAATCAAAAAGAATTATATCCTCCCCCACCACCAATTCTTTATGGCTATGGGAAAGGATTTCAAGAGAAAAATTGAGCTTTCACCTGACAGTGAGGAAATGAAGAAATATCTTCACGGTGAAGAATTTGAAACTGACTCACCTAACGGCTGGGCTGTTGTAACAACCGAAGGCTGCAGTGTTGGCGGAGTAAAAGTAGTCAGTGGCAGAGCGAAGAACCATTATCCTAAGGGGCTTCGCACTAAGTAAATGCAAAACGCAAAGTGCAAAGTGCAAAATTGCGCCTTAGCTAAGATGAATAGTAAAACGACATCCCGCCAATTAAGGTGGGATGTTTTTTGCTGGTGTGTATAGTTATGGTTATGTTTCTGTAAAATTTTAAATTCATTACCGTAGGGACACGGCTTGCCGTGTCCGCTTTCCTACCTCTCCGTCACTTCGTGCCACCTCTCCTTTCAGGAGAGGCTATCTGACGAATCACTTTTTAGAGATAAAGACGGAAAAAATTTTATAGGCGTATATTTTATAGAAAATCAAGCAAACTGAATTTGCCAAAAAAGCCCCTCCTGAAAGGTAATTCCCCTATTAGGGGAAATGTCTGCATCGCAGACAAAAGGGTGCCCGTTTCCGGAGGAAAAGGTGGATTCGTCGCAGACGAAGACGGAGAGGTCAGAACCAACCACGCAGACAGTGAACAACCATATATCGAATATCATGATAGTGTTACTATGTAACCAAGCAACCAGGCAACCAAGCAACCACAGTTTATATAATTATTTATTGTATGTATTTTATAAAGTTTTACTTGTTTTTATAGTTACTTAGTTGCCAAATCCTCAGAACCCTTTATTTATAAGGAATTTCCGTGGCAACCATCGGCAACCAAGTTTTGAGATGGTTGCCTAATTTATCTCTTCAACAGTATATTCTTCCTTTTTCCAAAACTTCTGTTTTCCGAATTCTCCTATTTTCTTTACACTTTCCATCCTCACCCACTCCGGCATACCCTGCATAATAAATCTGATTTCCTTTATGAACAAATCCCACCGATTTTCACTTCGGTGGGATTTACTTTATGGGTTTATTTCTTTTTCTTCTTAATCACTACAACCACACCTGCAATTGCAGCTGCAAGGAGAACTACTCCGACAATCGTTACTGCAAGACCCTTGCCGTCAAGGCTGATTGAAGGAATAAAGGGCTTTTCAGATACTGGCTTCTTTTCTGCATTGATTACTGTTTCAGCACTCTTTACACCATACTGCATTGCGTATGCTTTTACAGAGGTTGTTGAGGTGTCAAGACTCAGTGCCTTTCTGTAGTAATTCCAGGTTGCACCGTCATCGGTTGAATAGTAAATTGCACTACCGGGCACAGCAGAAAGTGTGAGCATTCCGTCGTCGGAATAAAGTGTGCCTGTGGGTGATGCTGCTTCAGTAGCCTCAATTGTAAAGGCTGTTGTGTCGTTTGCAAAGTTACTATCATAGCTACGAAGCCAAGCAAGATTAATTTCAGGATAGTGAGCTGAAATAAGAGTATTCATATTGTAAGCAAAGGTGCCAACCATTACCTGACTGTCGTCAAGTGTGCCTGTATTGTAGTCCTTGCCCACAAAGGTAAGAAGAAGGTCAATAATTACGGGAAGAGCCTCAATAACCTCTTCAGCCTCTTCTTCTGTAAGGTAATCGAAAATGGTGTCCGCACCGGGATAACGCTCCTTAAGAACAGCTTCGATAAGCTTGTTACCCATTTCTACCTTTTCCACTCTTGTTCTGTTTGACCAGTCACGGATGTATGAAAGATAGATTTCAAGAAGGCTGATATTACCGCTGAAATCCACTGCACTGATACCGAGAGCACTTGAAAGAAGAATATCAATAATTGCTGATGAATCTTCACTTGATTTGCCGAAAATCAGCTTGATAAGAGTTCTTACTGCATCTTCAACGGTCATTTCTGTTTCAAAATAGCCTAAATCAGCAGGCTTGTCAGCACCCCATGAATCAGCTGACCAAGGCTTATAGCTTGCGAAATACTCACGGTAGTTTTCCTCTTCGCTGTTGCAGAGTGCCCACTCCATAAGCTTACCGTAGAAATCGAGAACAAATTCGTCAGGTGTAAGTCCGTCATCTGCAACCTCACCTATAAGATCCTTTGTACCGATAACATAACCGACATAATTGATTGTTGCCTTATGGAAATAATCCTCAAACTGAAGGTCGGGATTTACTGCCTGAAGCTGCTTTAACATAAGCTCACGCTGAGCCCAGTAAGCACTGTCTGTGTTGTGAGAAACCTCGTAGCCCTCATAAGCGTTATCATAAGAAACTGTAACATTTCCGCCATTATAGGTATTGGTTTCTGTCTTAGGTGCTTCAAAGCTTTCAGGATTACCCGGCACATAATGGTCAACACCGTAACGCTTGAGACCCATTTCTGTAGGCATAAGCATTGTTACAAAGTCAGCCTTATTTATAATGTTATGAATGCTGTAATAAAGTCCGCCGTCTGTCCATTCCTCATTAAGTGCAGCCTCATCACTGCCACCCTGAGGCACTTCAAAGCAGTAGCCGTAAATGTCGTTATTCTGTCCGTACTTGTCAACAAGACGCTTTGCAGTAATGTTTGCTGTTACACTTGCTCTTGAATAACCAACAAGCCAGAATTTTGCGGTACCGTTCTGCACTGCTTCCTGAAGACCGTAGTCCTCAATATATTTTTCAACAAGGTTAAATGTCTGGGTTGCGGCATCACTGAAGCCCTTTGCTTCACCTGATGCACCGAGAGTACTGTTGCTTGCCCATTCAATTTCATAGCCTGCACCACGCACAGCAACGGGAATAAGAGTATACTCTGTGTTGGCAATTTTAATCTTCTTGTTTGCAATTGCAACACCGATTGAGCTCAGACGGTCTGAGTCCTCACCGAAGAAGGCAGGCTTTTTGAGATAGTCATCATTTACATAAATAGCCTCATCTGCACAGCCGATATCAGACATAAGCTGCTTTACATGTGCAAACTGATTGAAGTATTTCTCTTCGTTTTCAGTGTTCTTTACAAAAGCTGACATTGCAAGAGAAAGTGACATTGTTGCAAGCTGGCTGTTATATTTCTTCGGGTCTGAATCGAAATAACCGTCGGAATAATAGAATGTGGGAGCATAATTGTTTACACTATCAAGAACTGAGGCATATTCAAAATTGCCCTTGTAAAGACCGTAGGTACCGTTATCGCCCTCATAAGTGCCGTAGGCAGTGTCTACTGAAGAAGAAGTAAGAACCTTTGTATCAGGCTCAGGACGCTGACCCTTTTCCATATAGAGGAAACGGTAGTTAGCCTTTGTGGGGTCATTCTGACGGGCAACATAATAGCCTTCCTTATCGCTGAAGAAGTATTCGGGTCTTGTGTCTGCCGCTGCAGTTACAAAGGGCTTGTCTGTCCCTGTGAAGCTTTCTATGCTTGCAAGACTTATGTAAACCTCTGTGCCTCTGCTCATTGACCCTGCAATAAGCTCGTTGTTGTCGGCAAGGTAAAGGTTTTCTTCACCGTTATCCCTGATAAGCATTTTACCTGAAATTGAAAGGTCACAATCCTTACTTACATAGATACCGTCGCCCTTGTCGCCTGCTGTGTTATTTTCAATAACGCTGTCACTTACTGATGTACCCTCACAGTAAACAAAAATGCCACCACCGTTACCCTTTGCAGAGTTGCCTTTAATTGTGCAGCTGCTTACGGAAACGCCTGTTTCCTGAGGATAAATACCGCCACCGTCCATTTTAGCGGCATTGTTTTCAATGTTTACACCAATAATGCTTACGCTGTCCTTAAAGCAGTATATACCGCCACCGTATTTAGCGGTGTTGTGTGTTACGTTACCGCCTGCAATTGTTACGGTTACACCGTCAGTACAAATACCGCCACCGCCGTAGATTTCGCCTGTTGCTTTGTTATACGAGATAAAGGTTTTTTCGCTCATCTGAAGCTTTGATGATTCACCTTCAATCTGAATACCGCCACCGTCGTTTGCGATATTACCTGCAACAGTACCTGCGGCCATAACAAGGCTTGTTTTTTCGCCCATATAAACAGCGCCACCGTCGGTAAGGTTGTAACCACCGGTAATAATACCGCCCTTAATTTCATCTGTTCCGTTTTCGTCGGCATACCAGACACTGTCAGAAATTCTGCCCTTATTGATTTTTTCGGGATTACTGTCTGTTACGGTGAGAACTGAATTTCTCTCCATGTAAATAACCATACCGTTTCTTGTGGGAACAGACTTGGTATTGAGACCTCGGTCAATTATAAAGCCGTTAAGATCAATTGTAATCAGCTTGTCAGCCGGAATGCAGATTGCACCGTTTTTAAATCCGTTACCGCTGCCGAAGGAACCATTTTCAGCCTTCCAGTTGCTTAAAAGCTTAAGCACAACCTCAGTATCCTCATCTGATGCTGCTTTTGAAGGAGCAAGCTTCAACGCTTCCTTCCACATTTCTTCAATTGAATTTCCGGAAGAAGCCTTCATTTCTCCGTTAACCCAGACCTCTGCCACATTTTCACCGGGCGCTGCAAAAGCACCAAAAGGAACAACGCTCATAATAATCAGAAGTGAGAGAAAAACAGAAAAAGCCTTTGTAAACATCTTTTTCATACTAACAACTCCTTTTAAACATTCCGTTTTTATTTATCATATCTGCTTAGTAGGTATTTGTCAATATAATTTTTAATAATTTATATCAGAGAAGCTCTATTCTGAAGCAAAGAGGAAGGTCTGTTTCAGGCTTTTCACTGAGAGTAATATGTAAAGCCTCTTTGTCTGCAGTGAATTTAACCTTTTCATCTGAGCCTAAAAGAGTAACATTCTTAACAAGGTTACCTCTGAAGCCTGCTCTCAGTGATTTGATTGCAACCTCTGTGCCTTCAGCCGGCTTCATCTGATAAGCATAAACAATTGTATTTTTACAGGTGAAACGGAAGTCATTTTCTGTGTAAGGAATTTCACCCTCACTGAAAGCACCCTCCTTGGTCTTTGCTTCACCCTCCATAAACTTAAGCCAGGGTGTTGCACCGTAAATGCCTTCACCGTTAACCTTAAGCCACTTGCCCATTTCCTTAAGCACTGCAGTTTCTTCGTCGGTAATTGTGCCGTCAGGCTTAGGACCGATATTGAGAAGAAGCATACCGTTTTTACTTACAACGTCAATAAGAGTTGTAACAACCTCATAGGGGCTCTTGAATTCGTTATCCTTACGGTAGCCCCATGAGCGCTTACCGATGTTTGTATCTGTCTGCCACGGGAAGGGTGAAACACCTGCAAGAGCACCCTTTTCAATATCAAGAGTAGCAACACCGAGAGGGAAAGCGTTATGCTTATAATTAATTGTAACCTCCTTGCCCCATTCAGCAGCTCTGTTGTAATAATAAGCAGCAAACTTTTTAAGGTAAGGCTTGAAGCCCTTATTCTGAATCCACCAGTCAAAGTAAACGATAAGGGGCTGATACTTGTCAACCATTTCGCAAAGTCTCACAAGCCAGTCCTGAAGCCATTCCTCTGTAGGCTCTTCACCGTCAACTGATTCGGTTGAGTCGCCCATACCGTCAAGAAGCTCGTCTGAATCCACTGCGGGACCGTAGAAATCTCTGTATTCTTCATCGTTTACGTCACTGTCAATTCTTCTGCCACCGTTAAGGAAGAAATAATGCTCAGCTCTGTGGTTTGATGCACAGAAGGTAAGACCTTCCTTTTCGCAGGCTTCCTTAAGCTCGCCCACAACATCACGGCAAGGACCCATAAGCTTAGCATTCCAACGGTTAAATTCGGTGTCATACATAGCAAAGCCGTCGTGGTGCTCAGCTACGGGAGTAACAAAGGCTGCGCCTGCCTCCTTGAAAAGCTTAATCCATTCGTCAGCGCTGAATTTTTCAGCCTTGAAATCAGGGATGAAATCCTTATAACCGAAATTCTTGTGGTCACCGTAGGTTTCCTTGTGATACTTGTATTCGTCTGTACCCTCGATATACATACCTCTCGGGTACCATTCATTAAATGCTGCAGGCACGCTGTAAATGCCCCAATGAATGAAAATGCCAAGCTTTCCTTTATAATACCATTCGGGTGTTTTGTGTCCTGAAAGGCTGTCCCAATTATCCTTGTATCTGCCTTTTTCAATTACTTCGTCAATAAGCTTAAGATATTCCTGATGATTCATATTTTCATCCTCCTATAAAATTAGCTTTATTTTACTATTTACTGCACAGCTTTGTCAACAAAAATCAAAAAGAACCGACTCCAAAAAATCGGTTCTTTTTTTGTGCAATTTTTTATTTTACTACGGGAATTACAAGGTCGTAGCTGCTGTCGCCTGTTGCTTCTGCAACCCAGACGCCCTTGGCAAAGTCTCTTGCTCTGAAGATAACCTCATCTTCGTATATTTCCATAATGTAGCCTGTACCCGGATCATTATAAGTACCGGTTGCATTTTTAACTGAGAATGAGGGAAGGTTAATTGAGTGAATACCTTCAACATTGTTGTAGGTGTCGGGGCCAAAGCCTGAATGAAGGTGACCTGTGATGAGGAATACATTTTCATACTTTGACATAATAGCCTTAAGAGCAATACTCTGATCGCCTACTGAGCCTGCACCTTCAAAGGGACTGTTCCATGCAACTTCAATATTGTGTGTATTTTTGAGAGGCTGATGAAGAATTACAAAAACAGGCTTGCCATCTTCTTCCTTAAGCTCGCTATTGAGCCATTCAAGCTGAGCGTCGCTGAGGTATGATTCTTCAAATACTGACTTGTCTGAACCGAGAACAATAACCTTGTAGCCATTAACTCTTTCTGTGTAAGAGAATGAATCATAGGAATCGTCACCGTTAAGAGTGTTTACAAAGTGTGAAAATGTGTTTTTGCTCTGATCATAAAGACGAAGTCTGATATCGTGATTACCAACAGCCATTATGTATCTTGTATCAAGACCACCGATGCCGTCATAAATAAGCTGATATTCAACTGAAAGACCGTTTTCTGCAATATCACCTACACCAATAAGAGCATCAAACTTAGCTTCTGCATTCTGAAGGTCTTCAGCAGCAGCCTTGAAAACGGGATATCTGCTGAACATATAGTTTGAAACCTGAGTATCTGCAATAACAGCTATTGTAGCCTTTACATCTTCGGGATTACTTATAGTAATAGGAGTCTCTGTTGAGGGACCAACATAAGGAGTAATTGCAAAAACTATTGTCATTATTGCGAGAAAAAGTTTGTAAAAGATGTACTGAAAAATTGTTCTGATTACCATTTGAGTATTACCTCCATATAAATATTTTCTACCCAATAAGATTAACACCAAGAGAGGAAAAAGTCAACCTTAAAAGAGAAAAAAGCAACCGTAATTTTCAATACGGTTGCTTATGTTTAATATTTACGCTGCAAGGGGACTTGCATTCTTATGGCTCTTTTTCTTGATAAACTGAATAACAAGTGCAACTGCTACAAGGCCAAGACCGATTGCGTCGGTTACAACACCTGGATAAATAAGAAGGAGACCGCCCGCTGCACTGATAAGTCTTTCATACCAGGACATATTTGTAAGGAAGTAGCCTTCAAGAGAAGCTGATACACCGAAGATACCTACGAATGAGGTAATGCAGATAAGGATAATTTCAGCCACACCGTCGGTGTTGATGAAGAGCATTGCAGGGTTAAGTGCAAATACGTAAGGTACGATAAATGCACCGATAGCAAGCTTTGTAGCAGTAAGTGCTGTCTTCATCGGGTTAGCCTGAGCAATTGCCGCACCGGCATAAGCTGCAAGAGCAACGGGCGGTGTAAGGTCGGCAACGATACCGAAGTAGAATACAAAGAAGTGAGCTGCAACCATAGGTACGCCCATAGTAACAAGAATGGGAGCACAAGTAGCTGCCATAATGCAGTAGTTAGCTGTTGTGGGAACACCCATACCGAGAATGATACAGCAGATCATTGTAAGGAAGAGAGCAACAATAATCTGGTTACCTGCAAGAGTAACAATTGTGTTGAAGAGTGTATATGCAAGACCAGTTACACCGATAACACCTGCGATAATACCTGCAATACCGCAAGCTGCTGCAACGGTAATCATACCCTGACCACCTGCTGCAAGAGCCTCAAGGAACTTTTTCGGTGTGATGCGTGTCTCTTTGTCAAACATACTTACAACAATTGCTGCAACGATAGCGATAGCAGCTGCGTAAGCAATTGAACGAGTGCTTGTACCAACAAGGTAAATAAGAAGACCAAGAGGAACAAGAAGGTAAATCTTCTTTAAAAGAGGAATAACTCTGGGAAGCTCTTCCTTAGTAAGACCCTTAAGGCCTTCCTTCTTAGCTTCAAGGTGAACTGTGATGAATACGCCTGCAAAATAAAGAACTGCAGGAAGAATTGCCTTAACTACAATATTTGAGTAAGGAACGCCAACTGTTTCAGCCATAAGGAAGGCTGCAGCACCCATAATGGGAGGCATAATCTGACCGCCGGTTGAAGCTGAAGCTTCTGCAGCAGCGGCAAATTCAGGCTTGTAGCCTGTCTTCTTCATAAGAGGAATTGTAACAGCACCTGAACCAACTGTGTTAGCAACAGATGAGCCTGAAACCATACCCTCAAGAGCTGAAGCAATAACTGCTACCTTTGCGGGACCGCCTGAAAAACGGCCAACGAGTGCGTTTGAGATGTTGATAAAGAAATCTGCGATACCTGTTCTTTCAAGGAATGCACCGAAGATAATGAACATTGCAATATACTTGGAGCAAACATTTACGGGTGTTGAAAGAACACCTTCCTTTGAATAGAAAAATACGCGTACATATTCTGTAATTCGTGCAACGATGCTTGGATTTGTTGAGCCCCAGATAAGAGCATAAACAAGAAGAACACTTGCAACAATAAGGATGGGAAGACCAACACTTCTTCTGCAAAGCTCTGCAAGGCAGAGAATACCGATTACACCGATTACAACTTCAACGGGAGTGATTTTGAAACGTTCTACAATTTCCTGTGCATTAATTGTGTAATAGAGGAATGCGCCTGAGCCGGCAATCATAAGAATGATGTCGTACCAGGGAATATAGTTTACCTTCTGAACACCCTTTTTAGCAGGGAAAACAAGAAAACCGATAAACATGATGTATGACATAAATGAAGTAAGTCTTACTTCGTCAAGCCATGTTGCGAAAAGTGTTACATAAATACAGAACACTGAGAAAAGTGCAAGTATAACTGTAACAACCATTTTGGGTGTACCCTCCCAAACACGGGTGTTCGACTCACGGTCAAACTTCTTCATTACATCTTCGAGATTCATGGGTTCCTGTGCTTCGGGGGCTGTTTTTTTCTTAAAAAGTGCCAATTTAAAGCCTCCTTAGATTTTGATTATAACGCAAGAATCGGCTGCAGTTATTCACTGCAGCCCATTCAGTTGTTTGCTTAATTATTTAACTTCAACTTCTACGCCTTTTTCAGCGAAGTACTTAGCAGCACCTGCATGGAAGGGAGCTGTCATACCGTCTGTTGCGTTTTCAATTGAAAGCTCTGCGCCCTTTGCATGAGCAGCAGTGATTGCTTCAGCGTTATCAAAGATTGCCTTTGTGATGTTGTATACATCTTCTTCTGAAGCTGATGCGCTTACGATAAGTGTAGCCTTAACTGTAACTGTCTTAACAGCTTCTGTCTGGCCCTTATATGTTTCAGCGGGAACTTCGTATACTGTGTAGTAGGGTGATTCTGCCATAAGCTTTTCAGCAACCTCACCGTCGATGGGAACGAGGTAAGCGTTAGCTGATGTGCAAAGCTCCTGGATAGCGGGTGTGGGAGCACCTGCTACGATAAATGCAGCGTCAATCTTGCCGTCCTTGAGAGCGTCAGCTGAATCGCCGAATGACTGATACTGAGCCTTGATGTCATCTTCTGTAAGACCAGCAGCACCGAGAACGTCAATAGCGTTGAAGTAAACGCCTGAGCCTGCAGCACCGATTGATACCTTCTTACCCTTAAGGTCTGCAACGCTCTTGATTTCGGGATCCATTGTGATAAGCTGAACAGCTTCTGCATAGAGACCGCCAATTACACGGAATGTGTCGATTGCACCTTCTGCTTCAAATGTACGTGAGCCTGCAACTGCGTAAGCCATAACGTCTGACTGAACTGTAGCGAGCTGATAGTTACCGGCATCAACACCGAGAATGTTAGCTTTTGAGCCGTCTGTTGAAACAACGTTTACTGTGATACCTGTAATGTCCTTAAGCTTGCCGCCAAGAACACCGCCGTATGCGTAGTATGTACCCTGGTTACCACCGGTACCCATTGTCATTGTTGTAGCACTTCCGCCACCACCGCAAGCTGCGAAAGCAACGAGCACTACTGCGAGCACTGTAAGAATTGCGAGAAAACGTTTCATAAAAAATCCTCCTGTAAATAGATTTAATATAATTATTAGTAGTTATTATACACTAACATTTTTAATTTTGCAATAGGAAACCACATAATAATTTACAGATATATATTAAAAATTTATTATTTTCTGCATATTAATTAATTTAAGGCTGCAAAATGATTAATTATGCAATTTTTATTCAGCATCCTCATTCAGCACCTCAAGATAAAAGCTGACCGGTCTGAAGCCGTCATTGCAGGAAATCATTGCCGAAAAAGGATTTTTCATCCAACCGTCGTAGAAGTTTCCGCCACCATGGGAAAGAGTCAGAACAAACTGTGAGATACTCTCCCAGGCTGAAAGGCAGAAGCCCTCAGGTCTTTCCCAGCCGTTTGCAATCCAGCTGTCACCCTCATTTATATCACAGGCGTGCTCAATAGGATTTTCATATTTCTCCATAAGGTCGGTATATTCTGTTTTGCGCACTGCGGTTATTCTCACTTTTTTCATAAATTTCACCCACTTTCACCTGTCAGGTGAATTATAAACCTGCTTTTGTTATATTGTCAACAAAAAAATGTATCAAAAAGTTTACAAATATACTTGAAAACCATAGCAAATTCAATTATAATTAGTAATGTATATTAAAATAAAGAAATATGTATATTAGGTGGCGATAATAATGAATTCAGAAAAGAAACTCAGATATCCACTTATTTTTGTACACGGTATGTTCGGTTGGGGTGAGTACGAAGGCATCAACAACCTTATCCCCTATTGGGGTGCAACAAGCGGCAACATCACCGAGCATATGAGTGAGCTTGGCTGTACAGCACGAGCAGCTTCTGTAGGTCCTGTTTCAAGTGCATGGGACCGTGCTTGTGAGCTTTATGCTCAGCTTGTAGGCACAACCGTTGACTACGGCAAGGCACACTCTGAAGAGCGTCAGCACAGACAGTTCGGCAGAACATATGCTGAGCCTCTTGTTGAAAACTGGTCCTCTGAAAACAAGATTCACCTTATCGGACACAGCTTCGGCGGAACAACAATCAGAATGCTCGCTCATCTTCTTACTCACGGTGCACCCGAAGAGGTTGAAGCAAGCGGTGACGAGGTTTCTCCGCTTTTCAAGGGTGGTCACGGTGACTGGATTGCTTCTCTTACTGCAATCTGCTCTCCTCTTAACGGCACTCTGGCTCACGATACAGTTGAAAGATTCAACCTTAAAATGCTTCTCAGATACGGTGTATATCTTTATACCGGTACTATCGGCAGAACACATCTCAACGGCACATTTATTGACCTTCACCTTGAACAGTACGGTCTTTCAAACACTCCCGGTCAGAAGGACACTACACCTTTTATTGATGCAGTTAAGCGTCTTGACGCTTCAAACGACCAGGTTGAATACGATATGGGTCCCGAAGGCTCAAAGGCTATCAATGACCGAATTGAAATTTCACCTGAAATATATTATTTCTCATATCCCTACAACGCAGTTAAGGAGAGTAAAAGCGGCAAGAGACTTGTACCCTCAAACACAAAATTCCCCTTCCTTACTCTCACAAGTGCTCTTCTTACCCATGACGTAAAAGCTCACACAGAAGCACCTGAAATTGAAAAACTTTATAACGACGGTCTTGTAGACACCTTCTCAGCAACTCATCCCCACGATGAGCCACACTGTCTCTGGGAGGAAACTGAAGAAATCAAGCCCGGTATATGGCATGTTATGCCCATCACTCAGGGTGACCACGGCTCAGCTATCGGTCTTTTTGAAAAGAAGGATGTTACAAATAAATTCTACGAAGACCTGATTGAGCTTCTTCAGAAAACTGAGAAATAATCTTTAATAATAAAAACTTCCCGAAAGCTCTGACTTCGGGAAGTAATTTTTTTTACTTTTTAACGCCTGAAACAATATACTTTTCATCATCGGAAATCATTACATCAACGCTGAAAAGCTCCGACATCATTTCCGAAAGAGTCTCCTTTGAAGGCAAGGTCAGGGACACATGCTTTGCAATGCCTGAATGGCACTCAGCGATAGCTGCTTCACTTATTCCGTGAGCAACAGTAAATCTTCCACCCTCTTTAAGATAAGAGGAGAGATTTTCTATAAGTTTTTCAGGAAAGGCAAAATGAGGAAAGGCGTTATAAATCATAACTGCATCAAAGCTTTCATCAAAGCTATAGCTTTCCGCATCGGCACAAATCACCTTATAGGAGGGATATTTTTCCTTAGCAATTTTCACCATTTCAGGTGAAATGTCAATTCCCGTTACTGATGCCGCACCGATTTTTTCATAGTCACCGAAAAGCACTCCTGTGCCGCAGCCTACATCAAGAATGTGGCTGCCTTTTTTTATGCCGCCTTTCTGGAGAATAAACTCAATTACCTTTTCGTTTCGTTCATTTCCGCTGTCCCAACCGGGTGCAAGAGAATCGAAAAACTCAATAACATCTTTTTTATCCATAGTTACATTCCCCTGCCCTTATTTTTAAAGTGAAGCTCCTTCATACCCTCAACCTCATCGCAAACCGCTTTAAGGTTGCAGGTGTCGCAGTCAAAGGTTACACTGTTCATTACATGATTAAGTGTTTCGGTTATACGGTTATTCTTCTCTGCTATTTCCTGAAGGGCTCTGAAATCAGCTGAAGCGTCAGTTATGAAAAGCACCTTAACTGACTTTACGGCAGGGTTTTCCTTATACTTATTGATAAGAAGATTACCCACCTTTTCAAAGGAAATACCTTCCTTAACCGCCTTTTTGGAAACTCTTACAGACTCCTTATGTGAGCGTGAGGTTGTTCTCATCATATAACCCTCAGGGAAGAAGTGATATTTTACATACTCAACCTTTCTGATAAGGTTATAAACCGCCTGCTCGTCAGAATTTTCCTGAAGCTGAATAAGAGAAACTCTTGCAAAGCTGCAGCCTTCCTTTATTTCATTAAGCTCTTTACCTATAACAGTAACACCCGATTCCACAGGAGCAGTTGTAACAAGGTTAAAGCCTGTGCCGTTAAGCTCAAAGGCAGTATCTCTCTGCATAATCACCTGGTTATAGCCTATATCACTCCAGCTTTTGCTTTCGGTATAAGGGTAAGCCTTTTGGGGAAGATTTTCAGTAAGATTACCGACCTCGTTTATAAGGGATGCGAAGAATTCCATTACAGTTTTTTATCCTTTTTCATTTTGTCATAACGGTTTTTCCAGAGCCAGTCGTAAACAGCTCTGATAAGCTTCATATCAAGGTTGAACCAGTAAATTGCAAAGGTTACCACGAAAAGGCAAAGGATAACTGCAAGTATAATTAAAATGATATCCATATCAGTTCACCTTGGAAAGACCTTTCTGTCTTGCATATTCAGCAGCACCGAGAGCACCCATAAGCTGAGGGTCAGTGTTGAGCTCAACAACCTTAATTTTAAGCACCTTTTCAATTGCAGCCTTGAGACCGTCATTCTTAGCGCAGCCGCCTGTAAGAGTGATGCTGTCTGTTGCACCTGCTTTTTTAGCCATTACGAAGCAGCGCTTTGCAACTGCAAGCTGAATGCCTGCTGCAATTTCGTCCATGGGCTTGCCTTCACCAACAAGAGAGATAACCTCACTCTCAGCGAAAACTGTGCACTGAGCAGTAATGGGAATTGTGTTCTTTGCCTGAAGAGAAAGCTTTGAGAATTCGGGAAGGCTCATTTCAAAGGCATTAGCCATAGCCTCGTAGAATCTGCCTGTACCTGCAGCACACTTATCGTTCATAGCAAAGTTTTTAACTGTGCCATCAGTGTCAATTGCAATACCCTTAACGTCCTGACCACCGATATCGATAATAGCCTTAACCTCGGGATTTGTTACATGAACACCCATAGCGTGACAGCTGATTTCTGAAATGTTTTCATCAGCAAATGGCACCTTGTTTCTGCCGTAGCCTGTACCGATAAGGTATGTAAGCTCTTCAGCCTTATTAAGCCCCTCAACCTGAGCAACAGCATCGTCAAGAGCAATCTGAGCGCTCTGAACGGGATTGATTTTACTTCTGTTTGTAACATTGGCAACGATTTTGCCGTTTTCATCAAGAATTACGCATTTTGTGTAGGTTGAACCTACGTCACATCCACCGAAATATTTCATTTTAATCTGTCTCCTTTTCTTACCACGCTAAGTCGTCTTCAAAATCAAGAAGTGAAGCATCAAGAGGCTCCTCCTGAAGAACGGTCTGCATATATTTATTTACCTGATCACGCATTTCTCGTCTTGAAATTGTTCTCGGATCCATAAGGTCCTGACGAACCCAGATGAAGTTGATTCCTCTTTCTCTTGCCTGATCGTCAAAAATACCCTGAAGACCGTCCATACCCTTACAGGAAATCTGGTCATACATAATAACTGTGTCAGCGTTATATTCCTCAACGATTCTCCACAGCTCATCAACAACGTTTCTGTAGCCGCCCTTTGTGTGCTTACGCATAATTGAGCGCTGATAGGTTTTTGCAAGATCCTTAAGTGACTGCTCCTTGTCCTCTGTGTCAATTTCAAGGTAGGAAATCATTGTTTCCATATCCATTACAACATTCATGCCCCAGCAGTTTTCGAGCCAGTTTGAAAAACTTGTGTAATAGTTAGCGGGACAAGACCATACAACAGCTCTGTGACGCATTTCCTTTGAAACGGGAGTTTTCTTTTCGTAGGCCTTCATCATTATCTTGTTTACCTTTTCGTCAACCTTAAGGAACTTTTCGTTTGAACCGCCTGAAAGGTTGAAGTAGAAAATTCTGTAAAGCCAGAAGGCAGCACCGGTCATCTGAGGATAGGGAGTTTTGTTGATATCCCACTTCTGTCTTTCATATTCAAGCTGTTTGTTGTAGTCCTTCATTCTCTTGAAATAAGCATCCCAATCGAACTTTTCACCGGTCTGGTCTTCGATAAACTTAATAAGTGACTTGATTTCGTCAACTGCGTATTCCTGAACATCCTCACTGTCATAGCGAAGAGGAATGCCGAAGAAGTGTGTGGGAAGATTAATTCTTCTGTCAAGGAAGGATGAGTTCATAATTGAACCGTCACAAGGCATATTTGTGCCGATCATACAGCAGCCCATTTTCGGGTAATCATCCTCAATTGCAACGCCTGCTTCTGCTGAGGGAAGAGGACAAACGTCTGCAGGCACACCGAAGCTTTCTGTTGTTTCAAGATAAGGCGGTGTAATCTGCTGGTCAACCATTGATGAAAGGAAGATGGGAAGTGTCTGCAGAGGAATTGGAATAAGGTTAGGGAAGCCTGTGAACACCTCATTGGGAACGATTTCATCCATAAGCACAATTTTCTTTGAAAGCTTGTTGCCGGGATTGATTTTTTCATCGGCACGGAATGAAATGTTTATAAGCTTTGTTGTGTGCTTTACAATCATATTGTAATGAAGGTGAGCTATTCTGAGGTGAGGACCTCTGAGACCTGCACAATGACGGTCAATAAATGAAGGAGTTGAAAGGTATGATGCCATCCAGCGGTATCTCCATAAGCCCTTAACTGTTGAAACGGGTGCTTTGAGCACCATTGCAATCATATCCTTCCAGTTAACGAGCCAACGGTAATAGTCATACATTGTATCCTTGAAGCCACGCCATTCTCTGTGCTTAAGTATGGCTGTGTGCTCCTTATAGAGCTTGCCGTAATTATCCATTTTCCTTCGCCTCTCTTTCCTTCTGAATTTTCTTGATTTCAAGGCTTTCAACAAAGGCCTGAACTCTTGTACGAAGCTGACCTGAAGCTGAAGCTGTGTACTGACGGTCAACTGCAGCAGTGGGCACACCGTAGTCATTTGTCATAACGTAAGAAGCGAGTGCTCTTTCGTAGCCCCAGTATTCGCAGAATTTAAGCTGCTCATACATAACACCGTCTGCATGATATTCGTCAACAAGCTGTTTTACATAATCTCGTCTTTCCTGAACCTTTTCGTGGCTCATATAACGGGGACACTGGCTAGTTTTAAGGTAGTGCATACAAATCTGTGTAAGCACATCCTCGCCCTCATTGATAATGATTTCCTGTCTGCCGGGAAGTGCACCGAAGCAGTATCTGTCGGCAACAACAAGTGCACCGCTGTCTTCAATAAGTGAGGTAAATTCAGGGTCATCCATTTCTGAGCCTACAACTACAATTTTCGCTCTGTAGTTTTTCTTTGCGTCAGGCTCTCTTGTTTTAAGCTCCTCAGCAGTTTCACGAAGTGCAGGAAGAATAAGTGCCTTGGGACAGCAGTATGTAATAAGGTTAAGAATATGGTATTCGTAGCCTGTGATTCTCGGGTTATCCTCCTTGCGGTAATTGCCGATTTCTGTCATAAGTCTGCAGACCTCGTTATGCTCTTCAATTGCTTTAAGAAGTGCCTCATCTGAGGTATCCACACCGTAAACCTCGCTGAGCTTGTTGAGAATTTTTTCTCTTGTCTGCTTTACATAATGCTTAACTGTGTGCTCTTCAATTTTAAAGGGCATATCAAGGAAGGTAAGGAAAAACTTTTCCTCAGGAACAAGGTCAAGAAGCTCAAAATGCTCTGCTGTTCTGTTCATTTCTGAGCAGGTTTCTGAAGACAGAAGAGCGTTAAGGAAGTTAAAGCCGCCCTCAATTGCTCTTTCGAGAATAGCCTTTGAATAACCGCAAAGGAAGTTACTCATATAGTAAGTTGCAATATCCATTGAGCCGGTACGTGGTGCACGAAGTCTGACAGAAAAACAGTTTCCGCAGTTAAGAAGCACCTCAGGGATATGATAGCAGGTATAACCGAGGGCTATTCCGCCATCGTTTTTAGCCTTCTGCACAAGGTCGTTGTTTGCGTCCTGCAGAAGCTTTTCAAATTCATAAAGATGTTTTAAATCCTTCATTTTCTACTCCTTATAAAATTTCAAGCTCTTTAAGAGCCTTCTTTACACCCTCAACTACATTTGAGTTATCGGGAAGCTTTGTGATGTCCTTGCCTTCAATGTCGAAGATTGCAAGGTTGCTGTCGTTTTCAATATATGAAAGCACGGGAATGTCCTTGATATTGATATGCTCAATAACACTCTTGTCTGGAATACGGTTAACAATTGCACCGATTTTTTTATACATAACAAGCTCATCAGCAACACTCTTGATAGTTGAAATAACCTGAGTGCCCTTTTTACTTGCATCGGTAATAAGAAGAAGGTGGGTTACCTTTTCCATAACTCTGCGGTTAATCTGCTCAACGCCTGCTTCACCGTCAATTACAACGAAGTCAAAATCAGCTGAAAGAAGGCTGATAACCTCCTTAAGGTAAGCATTGATTTTGCAGTAGCAGCCTGCACTTTCAGGTCTGCCCACAGCAATAAAAGCAAAGCCGTCAGTTTCAACAAGAGCATCAAAAATCTTGTATCTGGCATCACCAAGAAGCTCAATTGCCGCCTTTGTGTTGCCGTCCTCAACTGTTGCAACAATTTCCTTTCTGATGTCGTCAATTGTTGTTTTTACATCAATACCGAGAGCTACTGAAAGTCCTACAGCAGGGTCAGCATCAATTGCAAGAATTTTTTTGTCGGGATAAGCTTCAACAAGAAGCTTTACGATAGCAGCGGAAATTGAGGTTTTTCCAACGCCGCCTTTACCCGACAGAGCAATAATTTTTGCACTGTTTTCCATTATTTATTTCTCCTCTTTCTTAATATTATTTCTGATTGCTTCATTCACCTTTTCTCTTGTTGAAAGAAGCCAATTACTGTCATGGGGATAAGCCTTAAAGGTAAGATTATGCTTGCCGTTTTCTTCAATTATATCAAGGCAGGTCTTTTTATCAGTAAGACTGCAGAGAGTGTTAAGTGCCGCCATATCCTGAAGAGCATCGAAGAATACCTTAAGTCTTAAGGAATGATAAGGTGTGCCGTCCTTTGCAGGGTAAACAATAAAGCTGTCACCTGAGGGGAAAGCACCGCCTGCATCGGTTTCGGTAAAGGGGTCAATGAGCCTTCTTGAAAGCTGACTGAAGTAGAAATTATAGCCCCACTGAAGAAAGCCTCTGATGTCATATTTGAACATCTGATAGCCGATTACTCTTGTGCGTACAGATTCGTTACAGAAAAATCTGTTGGAAACATAGTGGTTATTCTGTCCGCTGCAATAGTAAACCCAGAGATTATTAACCTTGCCGATAAACTTTTCTATGTGGTCACTTGCCGGAATTGGATTCGGCACAATTCCGAAACGGTAATAGCGGAAATCTGAAAGAGCGTCAATCACCTTGTAGCTCTCAAAAAGCTTCTTGATATAGCCTGAAACTCTGCCGTATGATAAGCAGTTATTAAACTGAGGCTCATCACTTACGTGGATAAACACATTATCCTTAAGCCCTTTTTCTTCAAAATACTTTTTCAGCTCATCTGAGAGAGCCTTAAGAAAGCTTCGGTACTTCTTTGAGGTTGCCTTGGTATCCCAGCCGAAAATTCTTTTATATTCACCGTCAACCGTAGCCATAATTTTGGGAGCTTTTCTTGCACCCCACTGAGTGTAGAAATGAGTAAGCTCAAAGTAGTTTATGTTGCATCTGTTTGCCATTTCAATCCACTTTGTAAGCTTATCGAAATTAAAGGAGTACTTACCATTATCAAGATATACATCCACAAGCTGAACGGTGGGTCTTTCCTTACCTACCTCAGTGTCAAGAGGCGGAGTGAAAATCGGAGTAAGCACGCATGTCATACCGTACTCGGAAGCGGTTTTAAGAAAGTTCTCAGCCACTCGCCAGTATTCATCGGAGAAGGCGTCGAATTTATAATAGGACATAAGGCAGTCCGTATGAAACCAGCAGGTATAAATAAAGTCCTTGAAGTCAAGCTCAGCGTCAATTATCTGAAGGCTGACGCTTGCTGCTTTTTCACCTATCTGAAGTTCAATTTTATGCTCACCTACATCGTTTTTCTTTGCATCAACCTCAAACCAAAGAACGGTTATACCCTTTTTAAAGGTGATCTCTCCGTCTACGGGAAGAAGAAGGTCGGGATAATATCCGCTTTTGCTGAAACGGTAGTAATCGTCAGCACCCTTTTTCTGTATAGGAAGCTCTGACTTCATATGCTCAACAGTATAAATGCGTATATCCTTTATATCTGAAATAACTGTAAGCTCAGCTTTTACCTCTTCAGACACCTCAACGGCAAGCTGAAAGGACTTCTTTTCATTTCTCAGCATCGTAAAGCCTTTAAGCTCTTCTGACGGCATCTTATCGCTGTCGTATATTTTTTCAAGCGAGGATATAATCTTCATATTTTTTATACTATTCATCTCTGTCACCTCAGAGCAAATTATTTATCAGTTTATTTTATCACAATAAAGTTTAAAAATCAATGCAAATCCATATTGATTTCGGCTTTTTCAGATGATATAATTTCTTTAATCCCAAAGGAAAGAAATGATAAAATGAAATCTTTAAATAAAAGCAAAAAAGCCGACCTTCTTATTTTTCTCTGTTGGCTCGCTTACACCTCAGCTTATGTTGCAAGGCTCAACTACAACGCTTCAATGGTAGAGATTATCTCTCAGCTTGGTCGCACCAAGGAAGCGGCAGGGCTTGTAAGCTCCTTTTTCTTTTTTGCCTACGGTGCAGGTCAGCTGATAAACGGTCTTCTCACTAAAAAATATAACACCAAATACTCGGTTACAATTGCCCTCATCGGCTCATCAGTAATCAATTTCTGTATGACACTTACTGAAAGTGCAGCAATTATGCAGTGGCTATGGCTTTTCAACGGTGTTTTTCAGTCTGTGCTGTGGCCTTCACTTATTAAAACTCTCTCTGACCGACTTGAGGACAGCAAGCTTTCAAGGGCAGTTCTGGTTATGAGCACAACAGTTGCCTCAGGCACCTTTTCAGCCTACGGACTTGCGGCACTTTTCTCAGCCCTCAGTATAAAATGGACTGCAATTTTCTATGTTGCCTCTGTACTTATCGGTGTTGTTGCCGTAATCTGGTTTATAGGAATGAGCAGACTTGAAGAAAGCAAAACTGAGGAAACAGCAGAGAATATAAAAATAAAAAGAGAGCTTTCACTCTCTCCTGTTTTCGTTATGGGTGTGCTTGTAATTCTCTTTTCAGCAGTTGCAAACGGCTTTATAAAGGACGGACTTACCACCTGGGTGCCCTCACTTTTAAAGGAAGAATTCGGTATGTCCTCTTCTCTTTCAATTATTGTAACTCTCCTTCTTCCTGTGCTTTCAATTACAGGTGCATCCCTTGTAAAAAGGCTTCATAAAAAACAGAAGGATGAAAATGTCCTCAACGGAATTTTCTATTTTGCTTCGGCTGTGCTTTCAGCACTGATTATCTTCTCTCTCGGTCTTAAATCAGCCCTTTTTACCCTTATTCTCTTCGCTCTTGTGGCTTGTCTTATGTCAGCTGTAAACAATGTTATTACAAGCATTGTGCCCCTTTATTCGAGAGATAAAATTGATTCAGGTCTTTCAGCGGGGCTACTCAACACCTTCTGTTATGTAGGCAGTACACTCAGCACCTCTCTTCTTGGCAGAATAGCCGACACAAGGGGCTGGAACGCAGTTTTTATCTGCATACTTGCTTTTACGGTTATGGCTTTCAGCATTTGCTTTACCTTTACTATCTGCACAAAAAAGAAAAAATAAAAATTAGGAGCTGTAAAAAAACTAAAAGTCTCTTAAGCCTTTTAAAACAAAGAAAAAAATATGATAAAAACCGTTGTAAAAGCAAAAAGTTTCGGCTGATACAACGGTTTTGATGTTTTTATTACGGTAGGGACACGGCTCGCCGTGTCCGTTTGAACACATCCGAGTCCCTGTAAACTTATGATGATTTAATGTACAACTATTGATTTTACTTATGAATCGGGTAATTTTTGGCGGACACGGCAAGCCGTGTCCCTACTGTATCGCTAATTAATTTGTTTTTACAACCCTCTGTGTTTTCTATGGATATATCTTCTTATATAATTGTAATTTCTCTTGCGTTGCCTCTGTCACCTCTGCTTGTAACATACTGCATTTTACCGTCGGGAAGTCTGCTTTCAAAATAAAAATGAAGATGAGAGTCTGTCATATGAAGAATTTTAATGGGCTTTTCAAGTCCAATTTCAATTGTTGTTTTCTTAATTTTAAGCATAAGTCAACCTATCAGACAAGCTCCGATTTATGATGCTCTTTTGAAATTCTGTCTGCCGCACCTGTAAGATGAGATATATCACGGTACTCACCCTTATAGTCAGCGAAAAGCCCCTTGGGAATCTGTGCTGTCCAGCCCTTTTCGTTAAATAAAGGTGCATCAATACCGAAAGCATAAAGCACAATTGCCGCAAGGTCACGGATGTTCATTTCTTTTATTTCCGTGTTGTTTACTCCCTCACCCACTGCGGCAAAGGTAACATATTTTTCTTCATCTGTCCAGCCACCGTGACTTCCGCCTTTACCGTTTTGCGGATTTGTGCCACCGTGGTCAGTAATAACCATAAACAGTGTATTTTCAAGTGCTTCTGCTGCTGAATAAACCTCACCGATAAGCTTATCGACCTCAGAAATAGCGTTAATGTGCTCAGCTGTGCCGTAGCCGTATTTATGCCCTGCACCGTCTGTGCTGTCAAAATGGATAAAAAGAAGGTCGGGCTTTTTTTCCTTGATATAATCGCAGATTATGGGTGTAAGCTCCTTATCTCTTGCAGTAGCGTGTGATACACCAAGTCTTTTTTCAATAATGCCCTTTGTAATGGGATTCCAGTCACAGTATGAGCCAAGCTCAGATTCAGGATAAGCCTTTCTTATACGCTTGAAAACCGTAGGAAATCTTGACCAGAAGGGATAAGGCAGAATTGAAACTCTGCGATTGGTAAGCTTATGCACCTCAGGGCCTACACCAATAAGCATTGAGCCCCAGCATTCGGCACTTATGGTAGGCTTTGATGAAAGTGCATTATAGGTAACTGCACCCTTTTCAAAAATCTTATGGAAATTCGGAGTGTCAGCCTCTTTAAACCAGGCACCTGCACCGTCTACACCAACAACAATAACATGCGAATATCTTCTTTTCATATTTATTCCTCCACCGAAAAAACCTCCGCACACTGCACGGAGGTTTATTAAATCAGAAGCTTGTGTTCATAACCGCAAAGGTCATTCTTTCCTGAATGCTTGCCTTACCGTGGTTTGTATTAATACCACCGTGGTCAGATGCAACAATAACAAGCCAGTCTTCTGTTTCATAGGTTTCTCTTGCCTTGATAGCCTCTAAGGTCTCATAGCCGTATGAATCAATTTCAAGGAAAGCTTCCTTGTAGCCGGGATTATTGAAGGTAAAGCCGTAATTGTGACCGGTTGAGTCAGTCTGCTCGTAAATTACAAATACAAGATCTGCACAGTCCTCTTTTGCAATTTCACCGAGGGCTGTTTCAAGTGAGCCTTCGTTACCCTCACACTTATTGAAGGCAACGGGAAGGTTATTTTCTTCGCAGTACTCTTTTTCAAGAAGATAGGTTGCATTATCTCTGCTGAAGTGACCTGCCCATTTTGTAATAAATGAAGCGCTGTCAATAACCTTTTCTTCAGTAAGGCTTGTCATAAGGGTTTTGGTGTCCATTGACTTTGTAATGTCATTACCTGTAATGCCGTGAATATCAGCCCACTGACCGGTAAGAATTGAGCACCAGCCGGGAGCAGTTGAGGTTGCCTGAGTGTTAACCTCAGGATAATTCACACCACCGCAATATGTAAGATTGATTGTACCGCCTTCATCGAGAATAGCGCTGATTGCACTGTTTTCCTTCTGTCTGATGCTGAGAATGTCTGCACGACAGCCGTCATAGCCGATAACAATTGCCTTCTTTTCAGTTTTACCCTCAGGTAATTCATCAGTAAAATGCTTCTGGATAATGCCGTAAAGTGCTGTCTGGGGATATGCAGTTTCAATTGTATTTTCGTAGCCTGCAGTGGCAACATTAGCTCTGTAAAGCTCTTCTGTGTCGTTCTTATCCTTTGAATATCTCATAAGATAAACGTAGATGCCTGCACCGGCAACAGCAAGGGCAAGAACAACAGCTATAATTGAAATAACCAGCTTCTTTTTATTTTTCATAACTATCTCCTTTGTTAATTAAGCAATATTTTCGTTTTCCTCGTGGCGCTTAGCTCTGATATCTTCAAGCTCAAGATACATTTTTTCTTTCTTTTCACCTTCAACATCGTAGAAGAATTTAAGAATAAGAGCCTTAAGAACATTAGCAAGAGTATAACCGAAGAGAAGGAAGGCAAGAATCTTAAGGCAGGTGTCAAGGTATGTGGGCTGAGCCTGCATAGTTTTAACAAGGTCACCCTCTGCTGATGACATATAGCCTGCCCAGGCAATCATAAAGGGAATTGCAAGCTCCTTAAGGTAGTTACAGCCTGAGTTGATCCAACCGGGAACGATGCCCTGAATAGCTTCCATTCTTTCACCGCACTCCCATTCAAGATAGTCGAGGAATTCAACGTTGAAGTGTGAGTTTGAAAGCTCCTGAATACCGATACCGATACCGAAAATAAAGTAGAATGCATAGAAGAAAATACTGTTCCAGCCCTCAAAGAAACGGATGCCCATTTTAGCTTCAACAAAGCAGATGCCGAAAAGAACACAGGCTGAAACGGGTGAATAGATACCGCAGAATTTAAGAAGCTTTGTAGGCTCGTGCTTCTTAGAAAGCTTTGTGCAGATAAGGTTACCTACAACTGTACCCACAGCGGTAGGAAGGGTAAGAAGAAGGTTCTTTGATGAACCTACTGTAATTGCGGCAAGGTAGGTTGACATTCTGCCAAGCCAAGCGAAAGCATTTACCCACTGCATAGCGTGATAAGCTCTGTAGTTTCTGTACTTAAAGAGTGAGAAAAGAGCCTTTGAAATTTTAACCTTTTCCTTCTTGGGAAGCTCAATTCTTTCCTTACAGAAGAGAGCACACATAAGGTTACCGAAGGCAGTTACAGAAGCAGCAACAAGAGCGAGAGTCATATACATTGCATTCTTGTCGTCGCTGAAGATACCGTAAACAAAGGTTGAAAGGTAAGCTCCACCGTAACCGATGTAATAGGAAAGCTGCCAGATGGTAGCAACGGTTTTCTTTTCCTTGTGGTTGGGAGAAATAACCTGAACGATATTCTGACCTGCATTATTGAACGCATTGAAGATTGTCTGACAGCAGGCAATACCGTAACGGAAAAGAGTCATCTGCTGAATTGTCCAGCCCTCGGGCACATAGAAATAAAGAGCAGTAAGTGCGAAAATAGGCACAAGGCAGATGATATACCAATGACGGTATCTGCCCCAACGGGTTTTCCACTTCTGAATAATGATACCCGAAATAGCACCGATAGCTATACCGAGAACTGTTGTTAAGGTCGACTGCACTGCAAGAATGTCGGCAATTTCCTCAGCACTTACACCGGCAGGGCCGAAATAAAGCTCATGCAGAAAGGCAGCAGCAAGAGTACCTGTAAGGGTTGTACCGAACATACCGCCAATGCGTGAAAGCATAACACACAAGTATTCAAACTTAGATATGTACTTACCTTCACCGTGGTTAAGAGCACCCTCTGGAATCTCAGTGGGTGCAGTTGTTTTCTTTTTCATCATATCATCTCCATTAATATATTTTAGATGATTTTAACATTTTTTACAGAGATTTTCAAGTGATTTGGTGAATTAACACAACAAATCAAAAATATTGTCTGAAGTTTATCTTATATATTTGCTGTTACCGATTACTTCTAAGCCCTTACTTTCTCCTGAATCTTACTCCAAGAATCACACACACTATAATGCCTATAACAAAAGGAACAGCCAAAAGAAAGGCTGTTTCAGCCGGAGCACTGAAGCCCTGATGCTCCTCAGCACAAAGCATTCCGCGATAGTTATAGGCAACAAAAAAGCACATAATGTCCGATAGGATAACTGCGATAGTCCAGAATAAATAAGTCCATTTTTTCAAAACTCTTTCTCCTTTCAAATTCATATTTCTCAAGATAATTATAATACATAAATTATTTTATTACAACTTTAAGTTTTGTTTCGTGAGGTTCTTATTCTTTTAAAAATCCGTTCTGCAATGCGTCATTCTGAATACAGAAAGTATATCCCTATATTCTTTCAAAAATATTTCCCACTTTTTTGTGAAAACCTATTGACAACAGATGTACGATTGTGTATAATAGTCGTCGTTGCAAAGGTATGCGGGTGTAGTTCAATGGTAGAATCCCAGCCTTCCAAGCTGGTCGTGTGGGTTCGATTCCCATCACCCGCTCCAGCTTAACTAAATTAATAAGCATGCGCTTGTAGCTCAGTTGGATAGAGCAACTGCCTTCTAAGCAGTAGGTCAGGGGTTCGAGCCCCTTCAAGCGCGCCATTATGTGGTGGATATAGCTCAGTTGGTTAGAGCGCCAGGTTGTGGCCCTGGAGGTCGCCAGTTCGAATCCGGTTATCCACCCCATTTTTTTTTACAATTTTTTAGGGGTGTCGTCAAGCGGTAAGACACAACACTTTGACTGTTGCATTCGTAGGTTCGAATCCTGCCACCCCTGCCAAACGAAAATCCGTTCACGAAAGTGGGCGGATTTTTCGTTTGTATTATTCATTTTTCAATATTCAACATTCATTATTCATTCCTGCAGTAAGGACACGGCAAGTGTGTATGCAACGGTAGTTTTTTATTTTGTTGTGTAGGTCAGGCGGACCGTCGAGGACGCCGGCCCCTACAAGTCATTTTCAGTTTTCGTCAGCTTGCCTCGCCTGAAAGGTAATTCCCCTATTAGGGGAAATGTCTGCATCGCAGACAAAAGGGTGCCCGTTACTGGAAGCAAAAGTGGCACGAAGTGACGGAGAGGTGGGAAAGCGGACACGGCAAGCCGTGTCCCTACAGTAGTGTATTT
>JBGVFK010000053.1:0-4952 GCA_045121075.1 Acutalibacteraceae bacterium
AGGATATGATTGAAATCTGCGAAAAGGCTCTCAATATTTCAATTACTCCCTATATTGAAGAAATTGAAATTGCACTTCCGCCAACCTTTGCCCGTTACCTCAATACTCCCTACGGCACACCCTACGGCTATATGCTTGAAAAGTGGGATAGTATGATTCCCAGAACTGTGCAGTATCTTCAGGATCAGCCCTTCAGCAACTTCTTCTTCTGCGGTGCAACTCAGGAAAGAGGCGACGGTTACGGCTGTGCATACTACACCGGTGAAAAAGCAGGCGGACTTGTTGTAAATGCAATTAAAAAGGAGGGTAAATAATTATGGCAGGTAACTTTAAATCACTTAAAGCGACCAGATTCTTATCTATGCTTAAGGACAGACAGGCAAGATTTGAAAGCGGAAAAGCTGAGCTTATTGAAATTGAAGATAACGCAATGGCACTTGCCAAAGCCCTTCACCCCAAGCGTCAGTATCTTAAAATTGAAAAAGTAACAAAAAGAGGCGAGGATTGCAAGAGCTTTACTCTTGTGCCTGACACAGAAAAAGGTACAACCTCACTTGCATACTTTGGTGCAGGTAAGTATCTTACCGTTTTTGAAACAATTGAAGGAATGCCCATTACAAGAGCGTACTCAATTTCTTCATCACCCAAAGATTCTCTTGAGGGCAAGTATGTTCTTACAATCAAGCTCGTTGAGGGTGGCCTTATGTCAAAGTATATCTTTGATACATGGACTGAGGGCAGAAGCGTAGAGGTTTCTGCACCAGCAGGCAACTTTGAATATCAGGAGCTCCGTGACGCAAAGAAGGTTATCTGTCTTGCAGGTGGTAGCGGTATAACTCCCTTTGTTTCAATGGCAAATGCAATTAAAGACGGCGATGAAGATTTTGAAATGACACTTCTTTACGGTAGCCGTAACTACGATAATATTCTCTTCAGAGATGAACTTGATGCACTTCAGAAGGAATGTGACAAGATTAAGGTTGTTCATGTTCTCAGCGACGAAAAGAAGGCTAAAAAGGGTACAGAAAAAGGCTTTATTACTGCTGAGCTTATTAAGAAGTACGCTCCCGAAAATGAGGAGTATTCAATCTTTATCTGCGGTCCTCAGCAGATGTATGATTTCCTTGATGGTGAGCTTGAGAAGCTTGGTAAGGAAAAGAAATATATCCGTCACGAAATGTTCGGTGAGTTCCATAATCCCGCTTCACAGAGCGATTATCCCGCGAATGTGCCCGATGAAGTAAAAATCACTGTTACAATTCAGGATAAAACTTATACAGTTACAGGTAAAACAGGTGATTCAGTTATGCAGACACTTGAAAAGAACAAGATTTCAGTGCCTGCCCGTTGCCGTAGCGGTGAATGTGGCTTCTGCCATTCACATCTTCTTTCAGGTAAGGTTTATGTGCCTGAGGCTCTTGAGTACCGCAGACTTGCAGACTACAAATTCGGCTGCATTCATCCCTGCTGCTCATTCCCGCTTACTGACCTTGAAATCAACGTACCTGTTGCAAAGTAAAATTAAAGCTCCAAGCTGTCTGGCTTGGAGCTTTCTGTATGTTATAAAAATTTACCAGGTGAAATCTTCGTCAAAGATTTCTGTACCTGTGTAGCTTACAGCCTTGATGTTGAAGCTGTCAGCACTTAAGGTGAGCTTTGAAGCAATGTAATCGTCACCGACTTTGCCACCGTCAAGGTAGCCTACAATATTGGGATAAAGACCGAAGATTTCCTTTTCATTTTCGCTGCCGTCACCGAGGAATCTGCACTGATGGTGATGACCTGAAAGCATCATTCTTGCGCCAATGCGGTCAAGCTCAGCCCAGCCTGAAAGTGAAAGCTCTTTTTCAACATCGCTTATCTGCCATGAGTGTGAAAGAGCAACAACCTTATCGTTGGTAGCTTCAACTGTTTTAAGCCATTCAATCATAGAAGCTCTGTAGGTGTTGTAGTCGGTCATTCCACCGTATTCTGAGTGTGAATCGTCCTTATCCTCACCACTGTCAAGAACAACAAATGAGTAGGGGCCTATGTCAGTGGTATAATAGAATTCATTCATACCGAGAGCAATTGCAAGGTCGTTTGCGTAAGAGCCTCTTGTTTCGTGGTTACCTCTTACATAAAGCACAGGCATAGCACCTTTTGAAACCTCACCGCCGAATTCAACGATGTTTTTTACTACCTCTTCTTCAAAGTCAACACCGGGTGTTGCATCACCGAGAAGAATTACACCGTCGTATTCGCCAATGTTTTCGATAGCACTGTAAGCCTTTTCGAGAAGAGTGTGCCAGTCAGAAATAACAAGCCAATTCTGATTTTTGCCTTCGTTTGCTGTGAATGTGTATTCATCACTTGTTACGGTTTTACCGAGACGGCTGCCGTAGCTGAATTCGTCAATAACTCTTGTTGAGCCTACAGTATATGTGTTGTCTTTAAGATGCTCGTAAGGAATTTTTACGCTGTGAATTTTTCTTTCGGTGTTGAGTCTGCCGCCTGTCTGATCAAAAACCTTGTAATCTCTGCCGTCAAGGCTATATTCAACATAACCGGTACCGTAGTCACTTGTTGAAAATACAATGCTGTATTCTGTGCCGTTGTCGATAACCATTGGCTCAGATGTGATTTTATAGGGCGCAAGGGAGTAGTAGCTGTTAAGTCCCATAAGAAGAACTGCTACAAGAGTAAGGGGGGTTATAATCTTTTTAGCTTTACATGAAAGTGCAGGAAGGAAAATTGCAAGAAGCCCGATATAGACAAGATAAATGCTGTCAGAAACTGTTTCTTTAAGGTTGCAGATAAAAACACCTTTTGCTTCAGTCATAATAAATCCTGTTGAATATCCTACGGCAAAAATGAAAAATGCAACAGCAAATAAAGTTACAATAAGCGTAGCAGGTATGTAAGCTTTTTTGTTCTGAGAGTCTTTTTTATAAACTCTTACCGCTGAAAGCGCTGAAGCAGAAAGCAGTGTAAAAAACATAAGTATTATAATAAGGGTAGTAAACCAACTGATACCAAGAGTGTTGTTAATGAATATCCAGTTGATTTCAACAGACTTGAAAAGCCATAGAGAAAGAATCGACATAGCCATAAGAATAATGGGCAAGGGTCTTGATTTCAGTAGTTTCTTCATAAATTAATTCTCCTTTTCTTCTGATATCTATAATATACAAAAAAGAAAAGTTGTTGTCAATAGAAAAAAGGGTATAAACCAATTATTGAAAATATATATAAAATATGAACAAAATGAACAAATTTGCTTGACATCGTAAGGGGACAGTGGTATAATTTTAGTTAATAAATTATTAAAAAAAGAAGGGCGATAAAATGAAAAAACTTATTTCAATTTTACTTGTTACCGTAATGCTTTTTGCGGTGATGGCACCAATGGCTTCAGCTGTGAATGCTTATGATTACCTTCCCACAATTTATATCCGTGGTAGCGGTGAAACACTTTATTATCCCGACGGTACTGTTCTTGCAGCAGACCTTGAAAGTCTTTCCTTAGGCGATGGCGGAGAAGGCGGAATTGACAAGGATACAATTGTTGAAACTGCAGTAAACATCCTTAAGCCTTTTGTTCTTGAAGGTATGATTTTTGACAAATGGGACAACTACGGCAGAGCAATATATGACGAAATCAAGCCCCTTTTCCCTGATTCAGGTCTTGACTATGACGGTAATCCCATTAAAGGTACAGGCGTTTCAAAGGACAGACAGGCTTTAAAGGAGAGACTTCCTTACAGTAGATGGGAATACGACAACAAACAAGAGTATCCTTTCATTTATGACTGGAGACTTTCACCTTATGACTATGTTGATGAGCTTCATACTTTCATTAAGCAGATAATGGCTACTACCGGCAAAAAACAGGTTAATATCTGGGCAAGATGTCTCGGTGGCGGTCTTCTCTGTGCTTACCTTGAAAAATACGGTAATGAGGGTCACATCAAGAATGTAATGTTCGGTCAGGTGCTTTCAAATGAAACAACCTTCATCAGCAAGGCATTCAGCGGTAAGGTTGAATTTAATGCTGACTATATAGAAAGATATGCTGCACAGCTTGATTTCCTCGGTAAGACAGGCGAAGGCGTAGGCTTTGAATTCGGTGATGTGCTTTATGAAATCGTTTTCAAAACTATGGACTTCTTCAATCAGATCAATGTAACCGATAAGGCTCTTGATGAGGTTGAGGCTCTTTATGAAAGACTTTACAAGGCTCTTCTTCCCTCACTCTGCCACGCTATGGGTCTTGCAACTCAGGTAAACTACTGGACAGCAGTTGCAGACGAGGATATGGACGATGCACTTGACATTATGTTTGGTGAAGAAGGCTCAGAGCTTCGCACAAAGTACAAAGGTCTTATCAATAAGATTCTTATGTACAGAGAAAATGTTTCCTCTGATCTGGATGGTTTCTATGCTGATCTTGAGAAAAACAACATCTATTATGGCTTTGTTGCAAGCTATGGCTTCCTCAATGCTCCTATTACTGAGGGCTATGACCTTCTCAGCGATGCACTTGTAAGCCTTGAACATGCAACATACGGTGCAACCTGTGCCAAGATTGGTGAAACACTTCCGGATTCATACATTGAAGCCCGTATTGCTGAAGGTAAGGGCAAGTATATTTCACCCGACAGAGCAGTTGACCTTTCAACAGCTATCGTTCCCGACAGAACATGGGTAGTAAAAAATGCACACCACAATAATTTTGATGCTCCCTTCAACGGCGTTTTATACGCTTTCCTTAACGGTACAAAGGAAACTGTTGACTCAATCGGTGTATCACAGTTCCAGATTTACGATTATGAAACCAACACAATTTCACCTATGACTGCTGAAAATGACAAGGCGCTTGATTTCATGACAAAGCCCGAAGAAAATCCCACAACAGAAACAAGACTGGTTTCCTTTATGCGTTTCTTTACAATGATTATGGATTTCTTCAC
>JBGVFK010000054.1:0-26295 GCA_045121075.1 Acutalibacteraceae bacterium
TTGTCTAGCAACTGTTGAAAACCCCCGGTTCTACCGGGGGAAAAAGAACGCTTTAGTAAAAACAAGAAGCAGCACGCAAAAGAGTGCTGCAAAAAAATAATAACCTCCTGATATAATAGAAGCGGTTTGGCGACTGCATTACTAAGATAAAAGGAGGATATTATGTTTAAGAAAGATGGAACAAATGAAATCAAAAGCACATCACACTCAAAGTACAGGTGTCAGTACCACATAGTTTTCTCTACACTGTTCTGAATCACACATATTAAAAATTAAAGGATTATTGTTATCCGTTATGTAATCGGCTGCGCCGAAGAGGTCTGTATAGTCCTCGGTTGTGCAGCCTTTAACAAAGATATGACAAACTCTCTTGTCATTCTCTGTGGTAATAAAAATTCTCTCAACAACGGTTGAGATTAAATTAACAAGTTCTTCCGGCTGTGCATCTTTTGCATATTCTGCAAAGGATAACAGCTTTTTTCTTACCTCATTAAGCTCCTGAAGCATCAAGGCACTGTCTGCCTTGCTTTCCTGAATACGGGAAAGGTCTTTTTCGAGCCTTTCAAGGTCTTTGGTCATTTCGGCAATATCAGCTTCAATGAATTTGCGAAGCGATTCATCAGCTTCTCGCATATTTCGCACCTGTGCCGCTATTGCTGTTTTGGTTTTCTCAATAGCTTTCGTAGTCTCACGGTATTCCGTTTCTGTCTCATCGTTAGCAATCAGATTTTGCAGTTTTTCATTGAAAATAGTGTTGTAATAAACTGCACTTTCATCGCTGAGATTTGATAACTGTGATACTACAAATTCATCAAGCAGTACTCCGTCAACAGCTTTAAAGGTGCATTCTTTTTTGCGGACACCGGGACAAGTATATTTGAAGCGAGGCTTACCGTGTGTCCAACGGTTGGATTCCGAAGTAACGCTTAACCTTTTACCGCATACAGGACAGAAAACTATTCCTGCAAGTAAAGCATTTGTACGTCGGTGAGGTCTGTTATATTTCTCTGCAATGCTTGAAAGGAGCTCCTGTGTTTCTATCCATTCGCTTGAAGAAATAAAGCCTTCGTGCTGACCGACAGCAATAATCCATTCTTCAACAGGCTTTCGTGAAAGAATCTGTGAAAATTTGGGATTAAAGAAAGTGGAATCTTCATCTTCAACCTTGCATTGGTCAGTTTTATTATAGCACGAAATGCCGTGTTGTCCATCAAATTCTGAAATTTCACCGTAAATATTACCGCCTTTATCAAGAAAGTAGTTATATGCTCTTTCATCAGCAACACAATAAATAGGGTTTGTTAGTATAAGTCTTGTTGTAGAAGCATTAAATTCTGCTCCTTGCTTTGTACGGTAATCCTTACTGATTATCTTTGCAGTTGTCTGAATAGAGCGTGTGCTTCTGAAAACTTCATATATTTTCTGTGCTACACGCTTTTCTGTATCAATGCTTTCAAGATGGCTTACAGCACTTTTATTTTTACCGCTACCCGTTGTAACTCTTTTTGAAGTGAAGCCTGTCGGCGTATTGCCTCCAAGCCAACGTCCGTCTTTAGCAAGCTCCATAAGGTTATCCTGAATACGCTCGGTAAGAATATCACGCTCAAATTCTGCAATGATTGCAAGAACCTGAATTATAATTTTTGATGTGTTATTCTGTGTGTTTATGTTATTTGAACATACAAGCAAAACAACATTATGCCGTTCAAAGTATTCGAGTAATCGCATAAGGTCTGCAGTTTTACGTCCTATACGGTCTAACTTGTAGCAGGCAACAGCCTTAATTTTCCCGTGTTCAATATCACGGAGAAGTCTTTGAAAGTCCGGGCGGTCACAGTAATAACCGCTGAGCCCTTTATCTTCATATTTTGCAAACTCATAATCCTCAGGTAATCCCAACTGATTTATAGCATAATCTCCGCTTTGCTTAAACTGAACACCTATACTGTCACCTTTGTTGGTAATACGGGATTTTCTTGTATAAATGGCTACCTGTCGAGGGTCTTCTTCAAAAGGTAACCGTGATTTCTTTTTCATATATTTTTTCCTCCTTAAATGATTAAGGGCGAACCGAAGCTCGCCCTATACTTCTTGATTTATATTATACCGTTACACTTCCGCAACTGCGAATGTGCCGATTTCTTTAATTGAACTCAGTAAAGCACGAAGCTGTTCGGCTGAGTAATTATATAGCTCACGAGTAACATATTCCAATCGCTTTTCCTGAAAACGGTTGATATATTTCTCGCTATCCTGACCGTAATGAAATACTGCGGTCATATCAAAATCCATAAGCATACCTCCTTGTAAAGTTGAATTTTTATTCACACATTTGATTCGTTCATTGATATTTGATAAATTGAAAAAGCCCAAGAAATCTACATCTTGGGTGAGCATTGCAAGGGTAAGAACAGAGTCTGATTGCGGTTATACAATCAGACTCTGTTCGATAATAGGAGTGTGTTATTTATGCAAGAAAAAAGTTGGATTGAAATTTTTGAAGAATTAGGTTTGGATACAGATATATTTGATGATGAAAAATGGGATAAAATGATAAAAAGACATATGGAATATAAAGGAAGCAATTTTTCAATGGAAGTCGGTGGTACAGTGTATGATGTTACTACCCACTTTAATCCCAATGGTCGAGAGTCATTATTCAAACAGTTTCTTGACATCATCTTATCAGCAAATTTTGATGATTTCTCAAAGCTGTAATTTAACGGGCATCTCTTCCCTGACGGGCTCTGTATCTGCTCTCACAGATTTTTATAATTGCTTCTTCAATCTGTTCGGTTGTGTAGCTTTTCGGAAAGTATTTTCGTATTCTTTCAGCAGGGATTCTGATTTTCTCTCGCTGATTTGCCTTTTCTTCAGCCAAGATTTCACCTATATGCTCAGGAGTCAAACCTTCCTCTCTGCTTATTGCACGAAGCCTTTGAGCCTGAGATAAATTCGGAGTAGCATCACAGACACGGATTTCTTCAACCAAATCCGCCTGTTCGACTTCATTGAGATAAGAAAGCTCTACTGCAGGAGTAAAGGCTATTCTTTCCTCATCAACAAGGTCAAGAAGTTCAGGTATGAGATTTGTCAGACGGATATATCTCTGTACCTGTCTGCCACTTTCGGTTTCTGAAACATCATCTCTTGACTTGTGGCCAACTTGTCCACAGGTTAAATCTGTTCTCTGTCCCTGACGTCTCATTGCCTCCATTTTCATTTTGTAAGCAAAAGCCTTTTCCGACGGAAGAATATGCTCACGGTGCAGATTACTGTCAACGAGCATAATAGCTGCCTCATCTCTGCTTACGGCATAAATTAAAGCAGGTACTGTTTCCAGCCCTGCTTTCGCTGATGCTCTTAGTCGTCTGTGTCCTGAGATAATTTCATATTCATCGGTTGTGTTTTCTAAAGGTCTTACAACAATGGGTGAGATAACACCTTTCTGCTGTATGCTTTCAATGAGAGTGTTCATCTCTTCATTGTCTAATACCTTATACGGATGTCCCTCAAAGGGATGAATTTTTTCCACCGGAATGTTCACCGGTGCTTTTAACTTTTTGTTAGCCATTTTATCGGCTCCTTTCGTTTTTATTTTTAATATTTTGATTATTACGGGTTTTACGCCGTTTCTCCATTTGCCGCTGTTTTTCTTCCTGCTGTTTTACATAGCGGGCATATTCTTCCTGCCTTGCTATTTCAGCCTTGGTAAGATACTTAGGTGGCGGCTCACCTATAAGCTTTGAAACGGCATCAACGCTTCGGTTGAAATCGTATTCGCTGATGTTGTAATCTGTTTCAGCTTTTTGCCTTGCCTCTTTCTCTTTTTCGGGGCGTATTTTCAACCTTTCGGCTTTAAGTTCCTCTGCATCTGCTTCATCAGCCTGCTTTTCTGTTTCTTGGTACTGAGTAAGTGTCTTTTGAATTTCTGATTCCATTCTCTTTTCCTCGGCCTCAAGCTTCGGAATTTCAAACTGACGCATTTTCTCAAAGTAAGGTTTTGCATCAAGAATATCCTGCTCGGATTCGCATTCATTTTGTGAGAGAATATTCTGCATTTTAAATTTAAGTTCCTTAAGTTCAAATTCGTAGTGGCCAACATAATAATTAGCTTCGTTATACTTCTGCTTCATAACTTTGGGTGTAAGCTTCAGCTTCTTCTTTGCTTCTTTTAGATTTTCTTCGGTTGTCTTAATATCTTCCTGTAGCTTATGGAAGTACACATAAAACTCATCAGCATCACGGACTTCATTCATAGCCTGATGCTTCATTTTGTTGATGCTCTTTCTTTCACATTCAAGGATAATCATACCGACACGGATACCTTCAAGAGCATCTGCAAGTGCAGGTATGAGCATCTTTGCCGCAGTGATAACGAGCTCTGTAAGTGCTTCAACAGTTTTGCGAAGACTTATTATCAGATTGTTATCCTTGCGGATAAGAATGTTGATTCTCATCCTCTGTGTGACTTTGCCTTTCTTCTTCATCTTCTTACCAGAAACACCCTCGTGAATGGTCGGTTGCAGAAGTATTCCTCTTGCCGCAAAGCTGCGGTGGTCAATGGGCTCAATGTTCTTTTCTTCTAAATCTCTGTTTACAATATCTGCCCACAGCTTTCTCCATTCGAATAGTTGTTCATCACTGTTCCAACGCTCGCTTATGGGATTTTGTCTGCCGTACTTTGTGCTCTTGGGGTATTTGTTCACTCTCTCATAACCCTCAGCCTTTGACGGTGGCAGATATACTTTCTTGCCGTCAACATAATACTGATACTGCTTTTCCCAACCCTCATTTTTTGCAGATAAAAATTCAGAGGCGGTAAAGCCTTGTTCCTTACCGTCTCTGATACATAGATATTCTTTTTCAGTTTTTCTCTGCCAAGCACCGTCAGGGTTTAACGGTCTGACAGTTGCCATAATATGAGCGTGAGGATTACCTTCGCCCGTATCGTGAATACAGACATCAACACACATACCGTCACGGGCAAGAGCCTTTGCAAATTCTTCTGCCTCTGCAATCTGCCTTTCACGGTTGACTTCAACAGGCAGAGCAACAATGAACTCTCTTGCCAAACGGCTGTCCCTTGTTTTCTCAGCTTCTTCAACTGCATTCCATAGCTTACTTCTGTTGCACCATTCAGGCGGAGCGTGTGACGGGAGAAAGATTTTCTCATAGACAAGACCGCCTTTGCGGGTGTAATCGTGTTTTACGCCGTCATACTCGTTAGTAATTTCGCTACAGCTCATATATGCACTTGCGGCTACGGCTGAGCGACCAACACCACGGGTTATGACTTTGGCTTCAAGGTGATAAATTGCGGGGTTCACGTCCTTTCTGTTTGTTTTTATTTGAAATTAGTGCTAAAATGTTTATATAATTTTAGAATTCTCATTTTATGTCGTGTGCTTTATCCTTTATCCGAACTACACTTTTACTGAAGGGAGGGCTATCAATGGATATGAAAAAAATAGGTAGCTTTTTAAAAGCCTTGCGAAAGGAAAAAGGTCTTACACAAGAACAGCTTGCTGAAAAACTTGGTGTAGCAGGGAGAACTGTATCGAGATGGGAAACTGCCTCAAATATGCCTGATTTAAGCGTACTTATTCAGCTTGCAGAATTTTATGACATTGAAGTTGGTGAAATTCTTGACGGAGAAAGGAAAGATAAAGTTATGGACAAAGAGGTAAAAGAAACATTGAATAAAATTGCAGATTACAGTAACGATGAAAAACAAAAGGCAGTTAATGTTTACAAGTTTTCTCTTATGACGATGTTTTTTATAGGGTTTATAATTGTACTGACAGAATTTGCTTTGCTTGTAGATTTCAGATATGTTATTGCGGAAAGTTTACCCTTATTGATAGGCGGTTGCACTTGCGTTATTATGACGATAAAAAACGGATTGTGGGATACTTTTTCAAAGAAGAAATTCACCCCTGCAAGAGATGCTTTTACAAGTTTTATTATCACTTCTATTGCTTCATTTTTTTGCTATATTATGCTTTTAAACAGAACCGAAGATTTAAAGCGTTCAATTATAATTTCATTGTGTTTTTTTGTCGCAACTTTTTTGGTCGGTTTTGTTGTTCTTAGGTTGCTTGCTTTATTAAATAAGAAGAAAAAGCATAAATAAAATTTGTGATTTTCTTATGCCCTCGGAGAGCGCACTGCACCGCCTTTACGGTGGTGAGTAAGTGCGCCCTTAAGGGAATATATCAGCCTTTAATTCAGTCTTCCCCGTAAATATCCCTCAATATCTGTAAAGTTCATCGTCTTGATTTCAGGTAAAAGCTTCTCCAAAATCGCACCTTCTACAATAAGTCGGTGGTTTCGCTCTGTGCGTTCCTTTTTACGGTTGCGGTTTTCAGCCTGCTGGAGTCTGTGCTTGGCTTGTATCAGCTTTTTCTCGTTATCGGTCATAAATATCACCTCCATTCTGTTGGCACCGTAAGTGGTGCCGTTTTTTATTGTGTTTTTGTCTGTGGCTCCATAATCTGAACATTTTGGCACCGTTAAAACATATCAAGAAATGCCAATGCCTCTGCATCGTTTTTCTGTTTTTCCTCCTCGGTCAATTCCATTTTAAAACTATCCGAAGAAGGAGAATGAGCTGATGCGGCAACTGAAATGCCACACAGCTCCTCCTTAAGAATCTCACGGAACTTTTGGAGCAGTTCATCGTCTGCCGTCTGTTTCCCTGCATAAGCAATAGCGGATTTAATTGCATCAATGATAAACTGATTTCTTGACTTGTATTTTTCTTTGTCAAGGCTGTTCAGATAATCAATGATTGCCGTGTGTTCTGTGTCGCTTAAATTAAAGCGGACATTTATGCGGTACTCACTCATATCCTGCCACTTTTCATCATAGTTTCGGCAAGGTACTCATAACCCTTTGCCGCCGCACAGATGTCATCAAGAAAACGCACACGGTCTGCATTGAACTTGTAGAAATTCTTTACAAGGCAACCGCCACCACCGGTTATATACAGAAGCATAGTGTTTTCATCGTACCCATGGTCACGGAGTCTGTGAAAGATTTCAGATACATATTTCTGCACCTCTGCTTTAATAATCTTCATATCCGACTGAACAATGTTTGCAGTACCCTTGCACAGCACCTCATCAATAATATGCTCATTGATTTCCCTCTGTGTTTTTCTTAAGAATGCTTCACGGATATCAACAGTGCAGAAATGAGTGCCGAACTTTTCTGTGTACATTCTCTCTGACTGCGGTCTGCCGTTAATTACATAGAGAACATTCATAGTACCGTTGCCAATGTCTGCGATAAGGTTTACACCGTCCATTTTTGTTGCAAACTGTGAAACCGCCGCATAACCCTGAGGGTAGATACTCGCACCTGCAATTTTGATTTTGTACTCGGTATGCTGCCAAGTGAAAGTTACCTCTTCGTTCTTTGTGAGATACGCCTTGAAGCTTTCTTTCTGACCTGCAGTCCAAGTGAGAGGCAGACCTGCCGCAATGTGAACAGTGGCTTCTGTCAAGTTTTCTGCACTTAACTCCTTGGCAATAGCCACAAGTGTGAGGGCGTAATAGTCCTCGTCTTTGATTTTGTCAGGAAGAAACTCCTTGTGTCCTTCACCGATAAGATAATACTTTCCACCGTAAACAAGCATATCCTTTGTAAAAAGCGGCTCTGAATCATAAGCCGTAATGCCTGTTCTGAAACAGTGGTTTGCAGTTTTGATGTTTCCATAACCATGGTCAACACCGATGATGATTGCATCATTAATTTTTTTCATTTTGAATTACTCCTTTTAGTTTAAATTTGGTTTGATAATAAATTTGGACATAAAAAAAGCACCCTCTACGGGTGCAGTGGAAAATAGGTCTGTCGCGAATGTTGAAGATGAACACTCCTTTCTTAAAATTATTTTTATATAAAGTTAGTAGTGGGTTAAAATCGCCCACTACTAGAATTACCTGATGCGAAGATTCCAATGGGCACTTATTGCCCATTGGAAAAAGCAAAGGAAATTATAAGTTGCTAAAGGGTCACAACGACCCTTTTACCAAAAATGTGACGCAGTATTCGTATACCGGAATTTAGGTTTTTGGGTATAAAAAAACACCTGCTACTTTTGGAGTAACAAGTGTATGTAAACGGATTGAAATTTGTTGTGAAGGTGTGATATAATTACCCTTAGAAATAAGCTGCTGAGAAAGGTTGATGTTATGGGGTACGAGGGTTCTTGGAGTGGTATGCGTAAATACCTGGAAAAAGAAATGCTTGCAGATAGCCTGAAAGGTAGAATAAGGTATTTCTGCACGACATATGTAGGAATGGATAGCTGTCGGATTTTTGAAATCAGAATTGATGACAATTATAAAAAACAGTTTTCGTGGGATACATTATATGCAGATATGGGTAAAAAAGGATTTGATGATTCAGAAAGAACTTGGAGCAAAATGAGAGATTATGTTGACAAAAATTCTGTTGAAGTGCGTGATGTTCATATTTGTGAAGATTTCTGTGAAGCTCTTGCTGAATATCGAAATCAGGATATAAAAAATAGCATTCAATCTGATAACCCTATTGTAAGAATGTTTGCAATACTTGACCGCCGTATAGGTAAGCGTACGCTTGAAAGCTTGAAAGATTCTTTGAATGAACAACCCGAGTGGTTAAAACCGTTTTATCTGTTAAGATTTGAAGTTGAAAATTTGTAAAATATTATTGCTATATTGTTCAACTGCTCTCCTCGTGAGGGCAGTTTTTCTTTGCTTGCCGTTAAAGTCCGTTTTATGGGCTCTATTCTAATTTTGTATGGATGGAATTATATACAAGTATTATGAATAAACATCCATTTATGCTTATTGATTATTCTATCTCTCTTTTAGATATTCAATGCATCAATATATTATACCTAATTCTATTACAACCTTTTAGAAAAAAGTAAAAACCGTGTGATGAAAGTAAATTTTCGTCACACGGTTAGTTATTTTGTAAACAATTTATGAACAATGTAAGTTTTTATCGAGTTTAGTTGTAATTTGAAAATCTCGTGGGTACAATCACATATAAGATTTACTTTTCCACACCGGAGTATCTTGCATCCTGCGGATAAGGTGCATGTTTGGGAATGAACCACTTTCCGGCTTTCTTCTGAGCACCGGATATACGTTCTTCTCTGCATAAGGCTTTGATTCTGTTGTCGTTTTTGCCGTGCATTTCGGCATATTCATGGAGGGTTATATATTCATCATCTACAATAGTCTGAATAAAAGAAGTGAATGGATTCTCTTTAATACAGAGTATGTTATTGTCATCGACCCAGGCTAATTCCTTACCCTTTACATCCTCCATTTTTAGGTTTTCATTGTCCCATCTGCCATCTTTGCCTTTTATGGTATCTACATTGGCAAAAGAGACAAACAATTGCTTTAAGACACCTTCTGTGGCATTTGCGGTTGTTCCGTCGGGTAATAACAGATACAACTTCCCTTTTTGTCTAATTAATCTTGCTTTCATTTAACATCTTTCCTTTCTGTGAGGTTTATATGGATTATTCTGATCAATACGAGTTCATTTTAAAAACATTCGAAATGGTTAAAACTGAACATCTAAAAAACAGAATAGATAACATTGTTAGGAATAGTCCGTATTCTATGGCAATAAACGATGCTGTTTTTACCGTAGAGGAAATTGAATTATATAAGCAACTCAACCTATCTGAAGCCACTATTACAAGAACCGTCTTAATAGCTCAGATAGACCTTGATTTTGTTGACTCACAGGGTAAAACAAATCTTAACAGAATGTTAGGCGGTAATCCTCCAATAGACCCGGAAACAAACAGTGTATATGTGATTCATCATATCGGGCAGAACTTTGACTCTCCGTTTGCAGAAATACCAAAATACTATCATTCAATGAAATATTACAGCGTACTACATAAAAAGCATATAGATTCCTGGCGTGCTGATCGTCAATTAATAAACCTTACAAACAATGAATTTGCACGACATTGGAGATTGCGAGGTGTACAATACAGTGATTCTGAATAATTCGGAACCTAAAAGCTTAACAGACTATGTGTATATGTCTTTTTTGCTACTGAGCAAAGAGGACAAGCTCAGTCTGTTCCCTAAGCTGTGTTCCGAAATGTTCAGAGTGCAATTAAATGCCAATAATTTTGATGATTTCGTTTTTGCTGAGGATAAAAGCCTCGACAACTATGTTGAAACCGTAACTTGTCCTAACGATAAATCGCACGATATTGTAAAAAACGGCAAGGACAGAAACGGCAGACAACGCTTTAAATGTAATATATGTAATCAAACCTTTTTCGCTGCAAAACATACTTTAAGTTCCAATGTTACCCAAGACGTTGCGGTGTGGTACCGTTTTGTCAGTGGTATGCTCAAACAGGAAAGTATAGAATCTTTAGCAAGCGCTTGTTCTATCAGTTCTGCGACTGCATCCAATTGGCAATTACGAGTGTTTGAAGCTATCAGGGTGCTCGAAGATGATGTTAAATTATCAGGTGTTGTAGCAGCCGATGATACGTTCTTTGACTACAGCCTGAAAGGAAATCATGCTGATGATTTCATAATGCCGCGCAAACCTCGTAAAAGAGGGCACCAAAATACGGTTAAAAATAGAAATGATAACTCCATTTGTGTCTTATGTGCAATTGATAGTGAAAACAGATCCTTTTCAAAGATAACCGGTTTTGGAAATCCAAGCAGCAAAAGAACCCTGAAGGGCTTTGAAAACAAACTGACAGATGAAGTTGACGTACTTGTTACCGACGGAGCCAAAACCTTTGGAAAGACTGTTGAAAAATACAATATTCCTCGTTGGGAACGACGACCGTCAAAGCAAAACGGTAAAAAACGAGTCCCGGACGTTTCAAGTGAATTTCACATTCAGAAGGTAAATGCCTATCATAAGAAATTAAAAAAGTTTATAGCTAACTACAATGGAGTATCATCACGTCGATTGCCCGGTTATCTGCTGATATTCGACTTTCTTCAAAACCACAAGGGTGAAGAAATGGAATGTATGTGCGGTAAGATTATTTCTGTAATGGCATTGCCGTCAGAAGAAACGTCTTATGCAGAACTAAACGCGAAATATATTATTCCTGTTTCCAACGGCAGCGAAACTGAAACTTGGGAACGCTTGGTACCTAAAAAAGAGCAAAAAATCTACATAGATTGGCACAACCGGGTCCCCATTGCGGAAATAATGAATAAGTATAAAATAAACCGACGCAAAATATACACAATCAAGGACAAGGTTCAGCGCCTTAAGCTTCACGATAAAATTATTTCATCTGATTCATCAGAACCTAATAGGAAATCGGGCAGAATCAGTGAGAAATCAATAAAAATTTATACGGAATATGTTTTTTCGGAAATGACACAAACAGCACTTGCGGCTAAATACAATATGACTTCACAAGGCGTTAGCAAAATCATAAACAAATTGCAGAATCGCCCAGAGGTTTCACATTTGCCGAAAAGAAAGCCTAAAACGTTACAAAAGAAGGCAACCAAACCCAACACCTGTGAAAGAGATACACAGATATATTATATGTTTAAATTTATGTGTTCCGAAGGCGTACACCTTAATGATATATATGAGCAAATTGCACCACAATTTTCGTTATCGCCAAAAGCGATTCAAGACATCATACTCAAAAAAAGAAAAGATGATAAGCAAGCTACTTTTAAATATCATTGGAAAGATGTAAGGAAGAATATGTCTCATGCCGAGTTTAAAGTGTATATAAAAAAGCGTGATATACAGCTTTACGAGGAGTATATGAAGTTATATGAGTCAAGGTTCTTTGAAAAGAAAATGGATTTACTTACATGTATCTCGGAGAAATATAATCTTTCTTATTCCCACTGCCAACTGATCATTCGTACCCAACGAGAACTCAAGCAGCAGGAGCAAGCTCAGGAACAGGAGCTAAGCAATGCAAGTTAGTTGCAGTAATGTTAGTTCCGTTTTTGCAAAGTGACTTACACATTTCAGAAACCTTGTTGCTGTGCTTGTTGTTCTCACACCAAAGGAATAAGGAAAGGTAGTTGCCTAAATACTTTGTTGAAACACCGTTGTATTTATCAATAAAGGCTCTGAAACGCTTGTGCAATGCATTTACGTTATTGATATGGAAGGCACCCTTAACTTCAGGCTTGCTTCCGTTATAACTACTTTTGAGGGCAATATGCTCAATGGCACTCTGACCTTTGAAATAGTGGCCGTACTGATATGCACCATCAGTCATAACAATGCTTTCATCAGCTATTCTGTTATCGAAAATATCTCCCAACAGTCTGTAATTTAATAAACCTCTGCAAGGGATTGTTCCGTAAAAGCCTTTGTCTCTTTCAACAACGCAAAGGAGGCAAGCCTTAGAATTGTTATCGTTAAATCTGTTGTCTGTTCCTCTTTTAAAGGATTCACGGGGCATAACGAAGTTCTTACTGTTCTTGTGATTTCCCTTATAGCTGATACGTACAAACATTTCATCCATTTCAATTAAGCCGTTGAAGTTATCGGAAAATGAAGTCTGTGACAACGCATTCAATATCTTATGTCGCCAGTCGAATGATGTTTGCATGCAGATTTCACACTGTGCAGCACAATAGGCAATGCTTTTACCTTCAAGCATAAGAGTGATGTATTTCTTCCAAACATCTGCATCCTTATGTGTACCGGAAACAACAGTATGAGTTGTTTTGCTGAATGTTTTGTGACAATCCTTGCAAATGTATCTTGTGTGGCCGTGACGGTCTTTACCGTTCTTGACAAAATCAAGAGATCCGCAATGCTTACAAGCCATTACTGCATCAGGAGAAAAGTTATATACGGAAGCATCTTCTTTTTCTTCCTGAGCAACAAGCCTGTTAAACAGCTTGTTAGCAATATCAGCTATTTCATTTGAAGATAATTTATCAAGAACTTTCATCAAATCAGATACTCTTTTTGTACTGCTCATAACATCTCCTCCTGTGATTATATTATATCGCAAACGACACAATAAGTCAAGAGGTTTTGGTAAAAAGTGGCATAATATTTGTAAAAATGAAACGACTTTGTGGCCCAGATATTTGTTTGTTCAAGCCAACCTTTTAGCAGAATGCAGAATGTTATATGTACTATTTTCTTAAATACGCCATCTTATTTCTTATAAAGAAATATAAATCGTTTTTTGTGTGATTTAATGTATTTGCGACGCAACTTAATATTGGTAGTTTGTATGAGTTTGTATTTTTACATTGTTAAAAATGCATGCTCTAATTTGGCATTCTCATACGGATTACCAAAGTTGTGTCGCAGCAAACAGAGCCATGTATTTTTAGGTGCGTGGCTTCGGCTGCGCACTTTTTTATTTCCAGGAGGATTTTTATGAGAAAAGCAGTATCTTTATTTATGGTTATCTTTGTGATTATCACGGCAACATTTATTATTTGCCCCTCGGTATTTGCCGCACGAACATCAGGAGATTTTGAGTTTGAGGCAATTGACGGTGGAACAATTTGTATTACAGGTTATAATGGTTCCTCTGAAATAGTGAAAATTCCCGAAACAATTGATGGATATACTGTAACAGAGATCAGAAGCAATGCGTTCCAAAACTGCTACGGTGTAACGAAAATTGAAATTCCTGAATCTGTTACCAACATAAGTTATGATGTGTTTAACGGCACTGCCTTTTATAATGACGAGAAAAACTGGGATAATGGTATTTTATATATAGATAATTGCTTGGTTGCAACAAAGCCTCAACTTGTCTCCGGAAAAATCACAGTAAAACAAGGAACAAGGGTTATTGCCGCACATGCGTTTTATGAATGTGAACATATGACGGGAATTAAATTACCTGAAGGGCTTTTAACAGTTGGTTATGGTGCCTTTTTCAGATGCTCCTCTTTAGAAGAACTTATATTCCCTGATAGCGTTACTCGTATTGAACATTTAGATATTGTTGATACCGATTCACTATATAGAAACACTTCTCAATTAAAACGCGTTGTTCTTGGTGATGGGCTCACGGAAATCACATATAATTTGTTTTCGGGTTGTGAAAATTTAACAGAAGTTGTCATTGGAGAAAACGTTACCAAAATAGGCCGAGAGGCTTTTTGTAATACAGCCATCAAACATATCACGATACCTGATAGTGTTACAGATATTGAATATCGAGCCTTTTGGGGTTGCAACTTTCTATCTACCGTTGAATTAGGTTCTGGTATCCAAAAAATTGACAGTTCAGCATTTGACAGTATCAATATTTCCGAGGTTACCTACAATGGAAATGCTTTGCAGTGGGACTCAATTGAAATTAAAGATCACAATGATAAGATGAAGGAACTTGTTCAAGTTTTAAAAGATGATACTAAAAATGCTGATGCATACGATGAAGCAGTAACAGATACTGACAGCAAAGACAATAATAACTTTGTTGTTCCGATTATCGTAATAATCATTATTATTCTCTTTGGCTTAACTATATTTGTGTTGAGAAAAAACAAAAGGGAGAAAAAGAACATATGAAAAACTTAAAATGTTTTGGTGCTGCTTTATCTCTTTTGCTGATTCTTGGGTTAGTTGTTGGATGTAGTGAAAATAGCACTGATATGGTATCAAGTGATTCCATTTACGGACAAATTCCCAAAAATTCTACTGTTGATTCAACCCAGCAAATTTTGAATTCAACAACAGCTTCAACAGAACCGTACACAGAAAAATATCTTCCCACTATTCCCTCGAAAAAGGCAAGTACAACCAACTCTGTTACCACAACAGAAGGTAAAGAAGATGTTGTCGGTACTACCACAACAACCAAAAAAGAGACTCCTACCACAACAAAGAACAAGGAGTCCACAACTACAAAGAAACCAACAACTAAACCAACGACTACCAAGCCGACCACAACCAAGCCGACTACCACACAATCTGACAAGATTTTGTATTATTACGAAGATGGCATCACAGGCTATGAGCCTAAACCAGGCGCAAATTATTACGCCAATGGTTTTTGGCAGGTTGTTCCGTGGGGCAACGATCTCACAGATGAAGAGATTAAGGAAGCTGGAAAAACAGATGTTCACGGTCCGTGGTATTAAATCTATATAGCTATACAAAGAGTCGACTCGTTGAGTCGGCTCTTTTTTTGATGGAACTTCATAAAAAGATTAGCTCAGAATAATGAACTGTTACATTAAAGATTTAATCTTGTTTTATATAAAGTCAGGAGGTGTTTCCGATGTGCTTTGGAATCAGATTAGTATAATATTAAGATTTGAAAAGAGGAATATTTGTGAAAAAACTTAGTAGCAAAATACTGTCAGTTGTTTTAGTTGTTTTGTTATTAATTCAGATTTTACCTATGTCCACTTTTGCTCAAGAGTTCTCTGCTACTGAAGTGAACTCAGAAGAAGCTATTGAAGACGCTACTGTTGTGGGTGAAATTGAAGAATTAAGAACAGAATCTACAAAGCATTTCAGAATGTCTGACGGAACATATATAGCTGCCACTTATCCGGAACCTGTTCATTATGAGGTAAACGGAGAGTGGAAGGAAATAGATAACACTTTGGTGGAAGAAAAAGTTGACGACCAAAGCTATTTCACCAACAAAAATTCAAACAACAAAGTTACTTTCTCTGAATCTCTTTCAGATGAAAGTGTTGAGATTAAGAGTGCAGACGGATACGAAATCTCACTCACACCTGTAACTGATAAGAAGGAAGCGAAAGTTAAGAAAAAAGACGTTGAAGATTTGACTTCTGCAAAAGCTTTAAAAAAGCAAGAAAAAGCTGATAAAAAAGCAGAAAAAATGGTGCTGAAAGACAAAAAATCAGCGTTAAAATATTCAGATGTTTTTGAAGATACCGACATTGAATATATCATCACATCCTCAACTGTTAAAGAAAACATTGTTGTAAATAAACCTCAGAACAAATACGTTTACGATTTCAATGCAGATTTCGGTGGATTAACTCCATCAATTGAAGCTGACGGAGCAATTGGCTTGTATAATGAAGAAAAAGTTCTCGTTATGCGAATTGAAGCCCCGTATATGTACGATTCCACCGGTGAAATTTCAAACGATGTTGAAATTACATATAAAGAGAAAAAGGGTCAGTACATCGTAACAGTTACTGCCGACAAGAAATGGATAAATGATGAAGCTCGCGAATTCCCTGTTGTAATTGACCCTACGGTAAGGCTTAATGTGGACCGTTCAGATATTAACGATGTTTATGTTGATTCAGCTGACCCCACGAGTGGCCATATGTACTCTGACTATCTTTATGTAGGAAAGAATTATTTAGGAACGACAAGAACCTATATTAAATATAATCTTCCTAACTTACCGGATTGCAGCATTGTAACAGGTGCAGCTCTAACGTTGGTGCAATATGAACATGATCCAGGTTCGGGTGCAACTAACTATATTTATGCCTATGATTGCGGTACAAATAGTTGGTCAAGTGAAAGTATAAGTTGGAATTATCAACCGATGAATAAAACGGATTTATCATCATATACAGTATTGGATTATCAAAAATATGTTAACAATACCATTTCAGGAAACACTATCAAACCGGCTATATACGCATTTGATATTACCAAGGCAGCAAAGAATTGGTATGAAAACGGTGTTAATAACGGAATTATGCTTGCATCGGCAGATACAAGTATAACCAAGAAGAGCCGTTTTTGTTCATCTGAATACTCTACAAATATCGACTATTTCCCCTCGGTTTATGTAAGTTATGTAAACAACTCCGGTGTTGAGGATTATTGGACATATCAGACTGTTGATTTGGGCCGTTCAGGATGTGCTTACATCGGCGATTACAACGGCACATTTACCTATATTCACGATGATGTATCCACCTACGGAAACCGTATGCCTGCAAGTGTGAGTCACGTGTATTCAAGCGACAGAACCTATTTCAACGGCTCATATTGTGGCTTTAAGATGGGTGTCGGATTCAGATTGAACATTTTAGAACAAGTAAAATTACTGTCTAATGATGATGAGAATCCTGAAGAGAAAAATCTTTATGACGAAGATTATCGCTTGAAACACATAGACAGTGACGGAACAGTACACTACTACAAGTCAACCGATGAAGATGATGTTTATGCCCATGAATTCAATGAAAAGTTGAAAATCACTCATAGATCAGACGGTTTATTTGAAATGGTTGATGAGAAAAACAACAAGAAAATCTATGCCGGCGGCGGTTATCTTCTCGAAGTGTTTGATTCAAATTCGAATTCAATGACTATAAATTACATCAACAATTGGTTGTTAATCGACTCTATCACTGACGGTGCAGGAAATCAAATCACATTTGAGTACGATAGTTCGAATTATCTCACCAAGATTTCGCGTATCGGCCGTAGCATTAATTTTATCTATGCAACCGATGCTAACGGAAATAACACTGGTTATCTCCGCAGTATAAAGTATTCAGACAACAAAACTACCACCTTCTATTACGGTGGTCCCGGTGGACGACTGGATAACATTGTCTCCTATGACACGAGCGATGTTAAATTCACCTATAAAACAGTCAATTGCAAAACCACCGCATTTTACCGTATCTCTTCTATTGAAACAAGAGGCAAACTTGTTGACGGTGCTCGTTCAACAATCAATAAACTCACCTATACTTACGGAATCGGTGAAACCAAAATCACAGACCGTTACGGTAAAGCCAATTATATCTATTTCGATAATGCAGGCCGAACCGTAAACATCCGTGATCACGAAGCCAATTCAAGCTATGCCCGTTACAATTCTTCGGGTAACAAGGCTAATACCCTTGCTTTGCAGTCGGGCACCTTTGCTCACATAAATAACCTTGCCAAGAATAACAGCGCAGAATTCACCGATAACGGCGAATGGTATCAGCAAATCGCAGGCGCAGGTGCGGGCAGCGCCACCATATCCACCGATTATGCTCACATTGGCTACAAATCCTTTAAGGTCACCAACACCACTACATCGGGCGGTGTGAACTTCTGCCAGGCACTCACTATAACACCCGGTACAGACTACACACTCTCAGCATATGTTAAAATCCCTGCAGCCCTTGCAGGTGGAGTTAACAGTGGTGCTTGCCTTGGCTATAGCTACGAGGCTGCCGATGGAACGTGGACAACAGTTTATGACGAAACAATCAAAGCTTCGACCGATTGGAAGCGTATCAGCTACACATTTTCACTTCCGTCAGATGCAACCGGTGATATCGGCATCAAGCTGATTATCAAGCATACTTCGGGCACGGTTTATTTCGATTGTGTTCAGCTTGAAAAAGGTTCAACTATGAACCGTTATAATCTTCTTGATAACAGCGGCTTTGACTATAACAACCTCAACTGGATGTATGATGCCGCAACTTCTGCCGATGGAATTATTTCCTCCGGTATTGAGGGCAAAAGCGTTCGCCTTTACGGTGCTCCCGGTGCGCGAAAGAATATATCTCAGCGCGTTCAGATAAACGGAAAAGCCGGTGACACTCTTGTTTTCGGCGGTTGGGTTAAAGCCAATGCCGCAGGTCAGGCTAACGATGATTCATCCTCAACAACGTTCAAAGTATCTGTTACCATAAACTATTCGGATGGTTCGGTTGAATATAAGAGCGATACCTTCAATGCAGATGTAAGTGCGCCACAATTTCTTTGCACTTATGTTACTTTGAAGAAAGATTGCAGTAATGTTCGTTTGTACTTCACTTATTATTACGATGTAAACAATGCGGTGTTTGATAACACCTGCCTTTACCTCGATAACTTCGGCTCATCTTATCAATATGATTCCGACGGAAAGCTTGTTTCGGCAAGTGACGGAACGGGCTACGGAATAACCTACACCTACCGCGGTCACGACGTCACCAAAATCAGCCAGACCTTTGACGGCGAAGAGGTTGACGGCATCACTTATGATTACGACGACGGTGAAGAGGGTGAGGGTAACACCCACAACATTCTTTCCGAAACCACCAAAAGCGGAATCGTTACCGCCTATGATTACACTCCACGCGAGGGTGAAACTTCAACCTACGGCAATCCCACCAAAGTAACGGTCACAAGTGCCGACGGCACAAAATTCTCCGAGTGCAAAATGGAATATACCGATGACTATAATTATCTGCATACAGTCATTGACTCCCGTGAAGGCACAACCGTTTATGAATACAATGAGTACAACGGTAATCTCAAATCTGTGACTGATCCAAACGGAAATGTCACAACCTATGATTATGACTATGTAACAGAAGAGTTGATATGCACAGGCGGACGGGCTTCGTCTGATTCATATATGACTTTTAACTATTACTCCTACGAAGATGACCAATTATATTCAATCAATCACAACGATTTTAATTACATCTTCAATACGGATTCCTTCGGTCGCACAACCTCAACCTCTGTTGCAGGTCATACCCTCATAAGTCATACCTATAACGCCAACAGCACCATAAATAAATCCACTTACGGCAACGGTGATTCGGTGTCTTATGCTTATGATACTCTTGACAGGGTAACTTCACTCAGCTATAATGACATAAAAACCTATGAATACGATTATAATCGTGAGGGTCAGGTTGCTCGCGAAAAGGATTATGACAACAACATAACCACCGAGTATGAATATGACCTGGCTCAGCGCCTTACGGGTGCTTATTCAACCGACGGTCTCCGCGCGAATTATACTTATGACGAGCGCAATAATATCAAAGACCTTGCTGTTACCAAAAACGGCACCGTTCTTGCGAACAATACCTTCACTTATCAGGATGATGGTTTGATATCCTCTGTTTCCTTACCTCTTCTTAATTCTTCAACCTTAACTTATACTTACGATGAATTAAATCGCGTAACTCAGAAAAAGGCCAAATCTTCATTTTCTGATACTGATAATTATGATATTGAAGTATATTCAGATTACGAGTATTATAAGCGTTATAACGAAGACCGAACTCAGGCTGTTGAAACTGGTTTGGTCTCAGAGCATGTGCTTACAAGCTACAGCAAGGATAAAATTCAGGATATGGAAGATACCGTTGACTGGTTTTATTTCAATTATACTTATGATGCAAATGGAAATCTTCTTGCTGTGTATAACTATGGCATCCGGTGGGATACTTTTACCTACGACGGTCTTAATCAGCTTGTTCGTCATGATTATATGCCTGGAAACAGGTCGTATGTTTATGCTTATGACGAGGGCGGAAACATAACTTCAAGAACAGAGTATAATTATACTACGGGTACTCTCAGAACCCCCATTAAAACTGTAAATTATACTTACGATTCTTCCTGGAAGGATAAGCTTGTTTCTTATGACGGTAAGGCTATTACTTATGACGAGATAGGCAATCCTCTGACCTATGACGGATATGCATTTTCCTGGCAAAAGGGTCGTCAGCTTGCCTCAATCAGCGGCAACGGTGTAGATTTAGCCTTCAAATACAATTCAGACGGCTTACGTACCCAAAAAATATCCGATGGCATCACGATTGAGTATTTTTACAGCGGAAGTAAGCTTGTTGCACAGTCAGATGGCACAAACCTTATGCGATTTGCCTATTCTGCTGACGGTGATATGATTGGTTTTGATTACAACGGTGAGTCATATTATTTCCTCAAAAGCCTTCAGGGTGACGTATTAGCATTGATAACCGAGCAAGGTGCCTTTATATGTGAATATATCTATGATGCCTGGGGCAATTGTGAAGTGCAATTCGCTACAGAAGAAGAAAAGGATAATTTCATTGCTGAGTATAACCCGATTCGTTACCGTGGATATTATTACGATACGGAAACAGAACTCTACTATCTCCAATCCCGTTACTACAACCCCGAATGGGGTAGGTTTGTGAATGGTGACGGATATGCAAGCACTGGTATTGACGTTACTGCTAAAAATATGTTTGCGTATTGCTTAAATAATCCGATACGATATGTTGATATAAACGGAAATCTACCGGATGATAGGCTTATTCAAAATGCGATTGCCTATGAAAATGGAGCATATATTGGTATGCTTGGTGGAAGTAAGTTGGTTAATTCGGTTTCAAGTGGAACTAATGTTTATAATTCAAGTAAACGTCCTATGAAAGGGGATCCTGGAAGCACATGGACTGGCTCAGATGGTTCTAATAGAACTTTTGGTTCAGACGGAACCCCCCTACGTGACTACGATCCAACCGATCATGGCAATCCAAAAAAACACCCCCACGATGAAAATGGTGGTCATTTTCACGATTGGTCAAATGGAAAAAGAGGCCCAGCATATGTCATAAGTTGGGACGCAATCGCAGGAACTGGATTAATTGTTGCTTGCGGTATAGGCGTCGCTTATGTTACCGCAAACAATATAACAGGTGTTGGAGTTGTAGATGATTTTCTTTTAGGCCCAATAAGTTTCGGATTAAATAAAGGCTTGGGCTTACTATTAAATCAAACGTGAGAGGTGTTAATTAATGAAGAGAGGCGTATCGTTCGAAATAGATCAGACTGAAAACAATGATTTTCATAGTGTTTTAGATTACATTCATGTCGCTGATTATTGGTGGTATAATGTTGAATCTCAACAAGAAGTCTGGAGTGATTCTTTTGATAAAAAGGAATTCCTACAACAAAGCTTTTATAATGGAGATTTGTTGAGTAAACAATTCCCAAAGGATTGTTCTGTAATTTTTCTAAAGTTACAAGCATATTTTACAAAGGAAAATATTAAAAACATTGATACTTATAGTGATTTTTTGTGCAGTAGTTGTCAAATGATTTTTTTGTTATATGATTGTGAATTTATAGAAATCTATATAAAAGACCAAAATCTTATAAGGTCCGTTTATTCAAATGCAAAAAAGTTTTTTAAAAATGTTAGTTATATAACAGATGCTAATGATGAACGCAATTGTATGAATATTGTTTAAACAACAGAGAACAGTTAGTATAAAAAACTAATTGTCTCCTTTGTACAAAAGTATCGTAATTGATTAATTTTAACTTTAATTCCACCCAGCCCTGATGGTCCTCCATCGGGGCATTTTGTATAATACTGCAGTCTTTTTCCTGCATCAGGCTCCCTTGTGTAAAGGGTGCGGGTGTCCGGTGGACACCTCTGCGAAGCAGAAACACCGACCGAGGCGGCAGCCGAGACACTGGATTTTGCGTAGCAAAAGACTGAGGGATTGTCAACATAATGATCGTGGTTCTTTCTCTATTTGACCGAGAATAACTGCTCCAACCCCCAAATCCCTAACCCTCCATTCCCTCTGGCGTTAACTCGTCAGAGGGAATTTTTAAACCATTTTAATAAAGACAGGGGACGGTTCTGTGTCTTAACCGAACAGCTGCCCCCAAAAAACTTAATACAAATCCCTAACCCACGTTCCCTCTGGCGTTAATTCGTCAGAGGGAATTTTTCATCTTTCTTGTTCCATTTGCCTTTTTCAATTGTCAATTTTAATTGAGTGTAAAATTGTGTCGAATAAAGCCAACATTTACCGAAAATTCCGGAATTTCATCTTCCTTAAATATAATAAATTCAGGAGGAATGAAAAATGGAAGAATTAAAACAAATACTTCGTCAGATGGGGGTTAACCGCCTTTATCTCGGCCAAAGGGCGGCAATCTGCGCTGTTGAGCTGGTGCAGGAGGATGAAGACCGTCTCCTTGACGTTGTGAACGGAATCTACAAGGTCATCGCCACAGAGCAAAACAAATCCTGGACTGCTGTTGAGCGTCAGCTACGCACCGCTGTGAACACAGCGTGGAAAACCAACCCCGATTTGCTTCAATCAATCGCAGGCTATCAGTTGCTAAAACAACCTACAACATCAGAGTTTATCGAAATCCTCTATAACCACACCGTACGTAACCTCATACATAAATAAAATTTCCCTCGTCTGATTAAAAACAGACGAGGGATTTTTAAATAATTTGTTCCATTTTACAATTATAAGTGTTATTTTATGGACTGAAAAATATATTTGCAAATCTTGTCGAATAATGGTAATATATTCCAGATATTATTTTACGACAGGAGCGAGCAATTTGATTTTAACTCAGGTCTTTTTAACTGACGATGATCGTCAATTTTTCGAAGATTTTTATAAACAATACAAGCCGTGGATGATGTTCAGAGTCGGTAAATATATTGAATCAAAAGATTGTGAAGAGGTCGTTCAGAATTGTTTGTTAAAGTTGATGGAGCACGTTGACACACTGCGTAAAATGGATGACGCTCATCGCATGGCATATATCGCGGTTTCTCTTGAGCACCACGCTTTAAACCATATCAGAAAAGAATCTCGTTTGATAAAGACTAACGCTGCAGAATCAGCAGATTTACATTTCATTAAAGATGAAGATGATTTTATAGAAATGCTTGAAAGAAAGTTGGATATGCAGGCTATTATGGATAATATACATTATCTTTCCGAACGCGACCAACAGTTAATCAAGTTACGATATTCATTCGGATTAAGTGACAAACAGATTTCTGAAATAACAGGAATTAAGCAGACCAACGTCAGAATGACCGTGAAACGAAGCGTATTGAAACTTCAAAAAGAAATCAAGAAAAGAAGGGGATTATAATGAACGACTATAACGAACAGGTGCTCAAAGAAGCGATGCAAAAGATTATTGAGGAAGAGCATAAAGAAATCCTCAAAGAAATGGAAATTGCCAAAACAATACCTGAGTTTCAGGTAAAAGAGGGCGAAGCCGAAGCCTTTGTTGAAAAATATATGCCAAAGAAAAGCAACAAAAAGAAAACCCTTTTGCGCGTTGCCTCTGTCGCCGTTGCCGTGCTTGTCTGCTTCTCTGCAGTTACCCTTAGCGTTGACGGGTTCAGAAACAGATTCACGGAATTTTTATCAAACTTCAGTAATTCAGACCATGCCTCAGTTGACATTGGTAACAGCAAAAATGATGAATTGTTACTCAGCTACAAAGGTCAGTATGTCCCCACATATATTCCGGAAGGATACACAGTTCAATCCGTATCAAACGAAAGCAACCATGGTACGATATTTCTTAAAAATAACGATGGCTTTATAATTATTTTCAAAGAGCAGTCTTCTACGATGAAAACAGATATAGACACAAAGAATGCTGAAATTGTCAAAAATATTGAAATTAACGGAATGAAAGGTGTTTATGTTCTTAAGGACGGAGAGCAATCAATTGCCGTTTCGACAGAACAAACAATTATTTATATTTATTGTGATGATGATAAATTAGATCTAATAGGATTTGCTGAATTAGTCGAACAAAGATAATGTCTGTTACAAATTCTTGTCAAAGGTGTTTAATATACAAAACTTTTGAGGAGGATTCTTATGAAAAGAATTTTATCAATCATTTTGGCCGTTGTTATGATGTGTGCTCCATTTAGTTTGTGTACCATCGCATCCGGAGAAAAAGCAAATTATGATGATTTAGTGGCACCTTGCTACGATAATCTTGCGTCTATTTCAGCCGGTATAGACGAGGGATTGTTGGGCTTTGTAGAATGCACATCGGATTTTGTAAGTAGTGAAACGAATAAAACTTTTGTGCTGACTTGCTATTTACAGAGGACTGACGGTAGTGCCGCATGGTCTAACTATAAGTCTAAAACTGAAACCTTTACCGGAAAAGGATATTTTAGCATTGATAAAAGTTGGTTTGCACCTTCCGGATACGCTTACAGAACATACACAAAGCTTCAGGTTAAAAATTCATCCGGCACAATCATTGAAACAGCTACAAAAGCTTCAGGCGTAATTTATAAATAAACTAAAATCACGACAGGCTCTCTGACTCCACTCAGAGAGCCTCCTTTTATTGATATTTTTCGACAAAATACGATAAACCTGTTACTTCAAGTGACTTCGGTTGTTATATAGTCACAATTCTAAACAGCTGAATTTAAGCAAGGAAAGATTTAATATGGAAGTAAAAGAAAATAACGGAATGAAAGACAAAGTGATAGATGTTTTAAGCACACACGGAATCCCGTATTCTGTGGCTATTTGTGGTGGTTGTGAAAGAATCTGCATTTCGCTTGATAATGAGCAGAATGATTGGTGCAGTCCGTCAATAACCATTCAGGATTGTAACAAAGACATATATAAAGTATATTTCTATCAAATTCTTTATGTCGCGATAGAAAACAGAAGATCAGTTTTATATCTTACCGATAAAAAAATTGAAACCAATTATCCGTTGTCTTATTGGAAAACTGCTCTTGACGCGAAATATTTTGTGCAACCACATTATAGCTATATAGTAAACCTTAATTATGTCTATGAAGTGACAAAGGATTTTGTCAAAATTAAGTTTGGAGATATCGAACATTCTGTTTATACATCTGCGAGAAAAAATACGACATTTAGGAATGCGGTTTTGAATTTCAACAAATAGTCAAGTTGCGGCGGTAACTTAACTGTTAAAGTGTCATAATATATTTATATAGGGTTTTGTAGAAATGCGACGATTATGCCAGGATAGGCCTTCTGCACTAAACGAAATTGCAGAAAATTCATACATTTTTGCAAAACGCTTGAATATTTTATGCCTTTTTACTATACTAAACTACTGTATTAACATTTTTGTTTATACAGTAGGAGAAAGGAGTGGCGCAAGTAATGTTTAATGTAAATGCCAAGATGTCCTACTATAATAATGGCCCTTGGATCTGTAGTCCTAAAACCTTAAAGCCTAAACTTTACGATGGTATTTAAATAGAGGGCTATAAAGATTAGTTTGGTTTATAATTCTACAATTGTTTGTTAACTGCTGTTTGGGTTTGTTGACATGGCATATGGAATTATGATAAACTGTGTTTAATATGTTGCTGTGCAACATTAAATAAAATTAGTATTTTGAAAGAAGAGTTTGGAAATTATGCAAAACAATGGTATTATTAACACAAATAACTTTGATGAAGAAAACATTGTCAATGTTAAAAATTCTTTGGCTGCGGAAAGAGACCATGGAACATCTAACCGTAAAGTTTTTACTATGGTTCAGGATAATTCATCATGTGATGTGGTCATTAAAGTTAAGAGTCGTAAGAAGTGTGTACAGTCATTGTTGAAATAATGTCCTGATTTTTGTGGAAGTGAAGTAATGGATCGATTTGTTTACATAAAACCAATAGAAGTTTATGATGATAAAGTTTTCACCGAAAAAAGAACATTAGAATGGAAAGAGCATCTTTTGAATTCATATGAAGATGTGTTTTTAGGTTTAAAAGAAAAAATGGATTCTGTTTCTCCTATA
>JBGVFK010000055.1:0-3966 GCA_045121075.1 Acutalibacteraceae bacterium
TGCAGTCCATTATGATAACTGCCCACACAGCTGTTGAAAGAATTTTGATTTCGTCTGCTGAAGAGCCGAGAATTGCAGCAACATTTTCTTTTGAAATAAAGCCGAAGGCTGCTGTTACAACACCCCAGGCAATGTAACCCACAGAAATGAAGAGCTTACGCTTTTTCATTTTATCGCTGAGTGTACCCATAATAAAGGTTGTGATTACTGCAGTCGCTGCTGAAAGTGCTACCATCTTGCTGATTGCTGACATAACGGAAATTGAACCGTCAACTGCAGCCTGAGATGCACCTGCATAAACTGAGTTGTAAAGGAAGGTATTGAAATACATGTTTTCAATATTCCATGCGACCTGACCCATGAATCCAAAAAGAATAAAATTGAACCACAGGCGTTTGGAAAGTTTCTTCTCCATTTTGTTTTTCCGTCTGTATAAACAGACTCTCCTTTTCTAAAAAAATATTTGCTCCACTATTATAGCAGAGCAAACCAAAAATTTAAATAGAAAACAGATATTTTTCTAAGTTTTTATTTTTAATAATTTTTGTAAGAAGTAAACCTGCTGTGAATAGCACAACAAGCTCACCAAGTGCTACCAAGCCGCCCTGAATAAGGAAGCTTGTGAAATGGAAGGGACCCTCAATAAAGAAAATTTCAATTTCAAGTCCGATAATAATTCCGTTGAAAACGGCAGGCATCAGAAGTGAAAGAAAGGGTATGCCCTTGAAACAGATTTTTCTCAGCTTATACATCATAAGGCAAGCGAGAAAAGATGCAAACGAACCGAGAACAACGTCCATAGGCAATGCACCAAGCGCTACAAAATTAGCTATAAAGCAGCCTACAGTAAGACCCGGTATTGCCGCAGGTGTGAACAGTGACAGAATCGTCAGCGCTTCAGACAGCCTGAACTGTACAGCCATTGTTGCAGTTGTGGGAAAAATTGCTTCCTGAGCGTAAGTAAGTGCAACATAAAGTGCCGCGATTACTCCGCCCACCACGAGGTTGTGGATTTCCTTGTGATTGTTCATTTTTTTAGCTCCTTTAGTTTTGTTTTAGGTCAGGAAGGTTTCGAACTGACCGGATTCATTTAAAGTTAAAAGTGGAAAGTTGAAAGTGGAATTAAGGGTCACTTCGCTCCGATTATATCCGATTTTATATGCTTTTCAGCTTTTGATATTCATACCGCCAAAGCAAAAATATATTCGGCGGGTAGAGATTTCTTCAGAAAGAACTGTGAAGGCGGATATAATTTACTATTTACCCTTTATATCTGAACCTGATACGCAGACTCAATCTGACTCTGAGCAGAAGCATAAATCTGCGACCGCATTTCAACTTTTAACTTTTATCTTTCAACTTTTTCCATAACCGGCAAGGTTTCCTCTGCAGCCTTTGTGGGATTATACTCCATCATCATATGGCCACCCTCAGTGAAATTAACAACCTTTGTACCCTCAGGTGAGTTGTCAATAATAGCCTGAAGATTATCCTTGTTTGCAACCATATCCTTATCGGCTGTTACAATTACGCAAGGAATGTCAAGCGCCTTGAGCTTACTTAAATCACTGCCTCTTGTGTGAGTTGACATAATTGCAATACCTGCACCCGTTCCCTTGATTGTAAAGGGATCGGTAATTTTTGTGATGTCGTAATCCTTGGCAAACTCCAAACTGCTGAATGAGCCTGCAACAAGAGCGTATCTGATAAGTGTGGGGAACCATAAAATTACAGTTCTTACCATTTCCATCATAACCTGCATAGGCTTATGAAGAAGCTTAGGTATTGTTGTTTCGGATGAATCGGCTGAGGTCTGGGGTGCAAAAAGCACAAGACCTGTAACTGTTTCGGGATGGTCTGTTGCAAGGTTAATTGCAAGACCGCCACCCATTGAGTGACCGCCGAGAATAAATGTGCCGCCAAGATTTTCCATAAGGGCATAGATTACATCTTCTCTGTCAAGAAGGCTTGTTTCAGCTGTTTCTCTTGATGAATAGCCAAAATTAGGCACATCAACAAGAACGGTTGTGTAGCCGTTTTCAGCATAAATTTCTGCAAGTCCTTCAAAGGTTACACCTGAAAGGCAGAAGCCGTGAAGAAGCATAATCTGATTTTTCTCTGTGCCTTCAGCTTCAAAAACTCTGTAGTGAAGTGTGTAGTCATCGTTTACCTTGTAAAACTCACTGTTATCAAAGGGCTTGTCTGTATCAACAGCAAAGGCAAAGGGAATTGCAGTGAAAATAAGAACAAGGGCTAAAACAAAGGATAATGCTTTTTTCATTACGGTATCTCCTTTCCGAATTCAGATATCATTTCATAGGTTATGAGACCTAAGCTTTTTTCTTTTGAAATTCTTGCAACTGAGTGAATAAGTCCGTCAAACTCACTCTGCTTTCCCGCTTCAACATCACGCTGCATTGATGAAATCATATCGGGTGTTCTGTTCTGAAGCAAATTAAGGCTTCTTTCTACAAGGTCTGCTTCAAACTCAATATCCATGCTTTTTGCAAGAGAAACAACTTCCTTTACAAGGGAGATAAAGGTTTCTCTTTCTTTACCCTCCTTCTGCATCTCTCCTGCTCTGCATTTGTGATAAACGCCTGTAGCCGCCAAGGGAGAAATAAAGGAAAACTTCATAAGTGCTTCTTTTCTTATGCTGTCCGTATGACTTGCCTCAATACCCTTTTGGAGCATTTCTTCTGCAACTGCATCAAGAATTTCCTTCGCTTGCTGCCCTTTTCTTTCACCGAAAAGAACTTTAAATATATCGGCATTCATTCCGATAACACCCGGTGCTTTAATTGAAGCAACAATATACATTGTGCCGTCAACAACATAAAGCTCAGGCAATTTTTCACTGAGGTACTCACCTGTTGCGAAAACATTAAGCAGAGGAATTACCACTGTATTTTCGTGTGAGGCCTTTTTAATAAGCTCAATAACACTGTCAATGCTGTAGCTTTTAACTGTAACAAAAATCACATCAGCCTTATCTGTATATTCCTCTTCGCAGTATGCGTCAATTTTAACATTAAACTCTGTATTATCGCTTTTTTTAATTGTAAGACCGTTTTTCCTGATAGCTTCAAGATGCTCTCCACGAGCGATTACAGAAACATCAGCACCGCCCTTTTTAAGGTGGGCCGCAATGGGTCCGCCTGTTCCGCCTGCACCTATTACAAGATATTTCATAGTTTTTCTCCAAAATTAAAGATTGCCGAAGCTTTGCCACGGCAACCCATTATAGTCAATTATTTTTACCTCTTCTTGAGTAACCGCCTGAATGCTTTGAATCAGTGTTGCGCTTAAGGTCTGTCATTTTTTCGTCGCTGACCTGCTTGAACTGAGCCATCATTTCCTCAAAGGTCATAGCACCCTTGTTCTGCTTAGGCTGTCCCTGCCATACATTTGCATTTCTGGGACGGTCGCTCTTAGGTCTGTCACCTCTGGGTCTGTCATTCTTTCTGCTGTTTTTTTCCTCTTCTGAAGGCTCAGTAGCTTTCTTGATTGAAAGACTGATTTTTCCCTCAGGTGAAATAGCAACAACCTTAACCTTGACCTCCTGTCCCTCCTTAAGAACATCCTTGATATCCTTTACAAAGGTATTGGAAACCTCAGAAATATGTACCATTCCGCTTTTTCCGTCAGGCAGACTCACAAAAGCACCGAAGCCCGTCAGACCAGTTATTTTGCCGTCATAGATTGCGCCAATTTCCAGCATAAAAAGATTTTGCCCCCTAGTAAGTTCGAATATAATTATTTGCCGTAAGCAGAGTCGTAGTAAACCTTTTCGCCGGGCTTACAGTAACCGTACTGCTCTCTTGCAACTTTTTCAAAATATTCGTCGTGGTTTTCTTCCTTGAGTATTTCAGAAATTTCAGCACTTTCAGCGCTGATTGAATAAGCCTCGGAATTTACCTTATCCATCTGCTCTCTGTAATCTGCAGCACGAGCCTTGTTAACTGC
>JBGVFK010000056.1:0-2620 GCA_045121075.1 Acutalibacteraceae bacterium
TTACATATTCTGTATTAAGTGTATTTATATTATCGGCAATTGTCAAATGTGCAAAATCGCTTCCGATAAAAGCTGATATTTTTTCTTTCATTGTTTTGTTTTCTTTGGTGCTAAATTTTTTGGTTACAATATATCTGACACCGTTGATTTCATATTCTTCGGTTTCCGGTTTTTCGATTTTACCCAATACACATTCGGCACGGGTGCCACTCAGCACGGATAAGCTTCTGAGTTTCACATACTCCCAAAAGGATACAATCTTTTCTGTCATCATCTCGCACCTCGGTCTTTCTGCCTCATAATATGCTTACCGTAATACTCAACAGCTTTTGCGAGGAAATCCTCCTTTTCCTTTACAGTAGCAGTCGGCTTCAGATATTTACAGATTTTATCATCGGGGATTTTAACCGTAACAACCTGATTAGCTTTAGGTTGCTTCATAATGGAAGATATTTCCTCTGTATTAAGTGTACCTTCCTGAGATAATTTCTTTAGCTTCTGTGCTTGTGAGAGTGAAGGAGTGCAGAGCTCTGCTTCAATAATTTTAAACAAATCAGTTTGCTCTGTTTTTGTGAGATACGAAAGCTCAACACCCACCAAGAAAGATATTTTATTCTCATCCACCATCGTCAGAAGTTTGGAGATGAGCTTTGTCAGGCGGATATATCTTTTCACCTGTGAAGCACTGTCGGTATCAGATATTTCATTTGCAGACAACTTCGGTCCGACTTGGTCCGAAGTTAAATCTGTTCGTTTGCCCTGCTTTTTAAGAGCATCCATTTTCATCTTGTAGGCAAAGGCTTTCTCCGAGTGTAGAATATGCTCCCGGTGCAGGTTACTGTCAACGAGGATGATGTCTGCCTCCTCTTTGCTTATGTCCAATACAACAACGGGAACCGCTGTCATTTCAAGCCTTGTTGCTGCAAGGTATCTTCTGTGACCCGATATGATTTCATACACATCCGCTTTATCGTCCTTACGCACCATAATAGGCTGAATAATACCATTTTCACGGATACTGTCCTCCAACGGCTTCATATCTTCCTCTCGGTATTTATACGGATTTTTGAGATTGGGGACAACGCTACCTACAGCCATATTTACGATTTCAGTTGTCTGAGGTTTTGCCACCTCTGTTTCTTCTGTTTTTCCAAAGAGTTCATCAATAAATTTTTCTTCTGTATTCATTTATCTATTCCTTTCATATTTCTCAGATTTTGATTTTCTTTGAGCCTGTTCGGTTTCTTTGGCTGTTTTAATAAGCTCTGATATTTTTTCTTCACCGAAAATGCGTTTAAGCAGTTTAAATTCCTTGACCTCTTTATGCAACTTTTGATTTTCAATATATAGAGTATCATTTTCTTTCGTGAGATGTTTAACCATATTCTTATCACGAGCACCCCACAGCTTTAAATTTTCAACCTGTGCTTTAAGCTCAAAGCACATCTTAACTGCCGTTTTGGCAAGAGCAATAATACGGTTAAACAGAGGCTCAACTATTTTGCTTTTATATGCCTTTGCCGACATTAAGGAGTTCGGTTCGGGAAGCTTGTACTCTTCTTCGTCATAAAACATATTTGTAAAGCTTTCCACCTGAACCTCGAAATCGAGCATATCATTTATTTTTTCGGTTAGGCTTTCCGCTTTTTCTTCAAGCTCCTGTACCTCTTCAGCACGCATTTTCTTCTTGTAATCGTAAACGCTTAAGTGCTCATTATGAGTACCGAGCTGTTCCCATTCAACACCGTACTTTTCCATAACAGAAGCTAACTGCTGTTTTTCCGATAATGCCCATTTACTCCACTCACTTTCAAATTTACTCTCTCCCTTGAAGCCCTGAGATAAAAGTGCTTGTTTAAGTGAAACACGGGTATCAAGCCCTCTTTTGCTGTTTGTTACAAAGGGGACAAAGTCAATATGCAGATGCGGTGTTTCTTCATCAAGATGAAGGTGAGCAGAGAAGATTCTCAGGTTTGGGTTACGTTCCTGAAAGTTTTTCATATATTCATCAAGAATTCTGACAGCTATTTCACTATTGGCTGACTTTGAGTTTGTATCCTCTCTGTTACCAATCTGAACAATAACCTCGTGAAAGAGCTTTTCTTGTTTGCCGGTACGGATTTTATCATAATAGTTTTTTATCTTTCTGTCGGCTCGTTTCTGCTTATCATTGAACCTTTGAAGAGCATCATCAAACATCTGATGATACACCTGCTCGAGATTTTCATTACAGTATTCAATGTTCATCTGCGTTCTGTCAGCGTCAACGTTCTGTGCGATAAAATCTCTGCGATTATGAGTAAGTGAGCCTTTACCTACGCTGAATGATATAGTTTTTCTTATAAATTTCACTTCTTTCTTTTAATATATTTTTCGTCTGGTTTTGTTACTTTTGTCAAAAGTAACGCAAAAGCACTTTTGACATCCATAAGGCTATCAAAAGATGCTGTTGCGCTCTCCGAGGGGGTATAGGGCTTTGCCCTGCAATTTGCGAATTGCCACCCATATAGACGCCCTCTTGCGGTGCCCAAAATTCATTACGGCTTGGAGCGCCTATGAATTTTGACCGCTGCGCCATAAAAACCTCGTTTCATCTGCCACCGGCAGCACTTCGGTTGTT
>JBGVFK010000057.1:0-23509 GCA_045121075.1 Acutalibacteraceae bacterium
ACAACTCAGGCTCCCGCTACAACTCAGGCTCCTGCTACAACAGCTCCCGCTGGTGACAGCACAACAGCTCCTGCAGGCGACAGCACAACAAAGGCTCCTGAAGCAAATGCTCCCGCAGGCAAGGTTCCCGCAACAACAGAAGAAATCGTAGCAGCTTACAACAAGGTTCTTAACGGTACAAAGAACTACCAGGGTAAGGTTCACATCAAGAAGGACAGCACAGTTAGCCTTGAGATCACAGACTGCCCGGGCGGTAGCCTCGTAAAGAACATCGTTCAGCCCGTAGTTGACAACCTTGCAGGTGGATCAACTTGGGAAGATGATTACGAAAACGGTGTAACTCCCGAAGGCGGCAAGTTCTACAACGCTATCACACCCGGCGACAGAGATGCAGCTCTTACAGTTGACGCAGTTGCTTCAGCTTCAGCTACAGCAGACGGCGACGGCTACAAGATGACAATCACTCTTAAGCCCGAAACATCAAAGTTCGACGGTACAAACACAACTGATCCCGTATTCCACAAGCAGATCACTAACCCCCTCAACCTTGCTGAAATCGATCTCGGCGGTAAAATCGTAATCACAGCTGCTGATATGTCATACGCAGGTGCAACTCTCAACGTAACAGTTGACGGCGAAGACAGAATCACAAGCCTTGGTCTCAAGATGCCCATCGAAGGTTCAGGTACAGGTTCGGCTGGTCCCATCAATGCTACAATCGGTATTGCTGGTTCACTTGATGACTTATACACAATGACATACTAAGATTTATGTACATTAAGCCACTGCATTGCAGTGGCTTTTTTGTGTAGTGCAGAAAGTGACGGAAAACTCCTTTGCCCTGCAAGCTTTCTAAAAAAGTATAAAAACAGCGTTCAGGGATGTCGGGCAAAAAAATAAGGGCTGTAAAAAATAAATTAATTAGCGAGCCGTGTCCCTACCGTAATAAAAACAAAACCGTTGTATCAGCCGAAACTTTTTGCTTTTACAACGGTTTTCATCATATTTTTTCTTTGTTTTAAAAGGGTTAAGAGACTTTTAGTTCTTTTACAACCCCTTTGTTTTTTTTTATGCATTGAAAAGTGACTGCATTAATTTAAGCCATGCAGTAAAGCCTCTTGAAAGAAGCATGTAAACCTTGTAAATAAGGTCCATAGTCTGGGTATCGTTTGTACCAAACATTTTTTATTCTCCTTTATGATATTATAAGCCTTCGCCGGGCTTAGGGCCGTCTGCAAGAACGTACATAAGCCATTCAATAAGAGTATCCATGAATACACGGAATTCGTCCCATACTGATACGAATTCATCCCAATCAATGTGGTTAAGCATAGTTTTTTCTCCTTTTCGTAGTATTGGTTTAAAGGTAAAACACCTCTGTAATCGAATTTATTTTACTACTAATTAATCTAGTTGTCAATTGCTTTCAGTAAATTTGTTAATATTTAGTTAATATGCACAGTTTGAATGTCTCTTTTTTCACAGCAAAACACACAAAGAGTTTTGTTCATTTTTCATATTGAAACACAACCGACTTTTCTTGTATAATAAAAATATAAAATACTATTATAAAAGAGGTGTTCAGTTTGAAAAAGATTATTACTATAAGCAGACAGTTCGGGTCAGGCGGCAGAAGTATCGGCAAGGAAATTGCAGAAAAGCTGGGCTACGCTTATTACGACAGTGAGCTTGTTTTACAGGTTGCAGAAAAAACAGGTCTTCATCCATCTTACATTGCAGATGCAGGTGAGTATGCACCGGGCAAGAGTATTCTCTCTTATGCTTTTTCAAACGGTGCAAGTCCCGGGTCAATGAATGCCTCAGACTATCTCTGGAGTGCACAGTGCAGTGTAATTCTTGAGCTTGCAGAAAAGGGCAACTGTGTAATCGTGGGCAGATGTGCTGATTACATTCTCCGTGATCGTGAGGATTGCCTTAATGTTTTCATTTATGCCAATAAAAGCTACAGAGCAAAGCGCATAGTTGAACTCTATGGTGTAAGGGATAAAAGCCCTGAAAAGCGCCTTGAAGAAAAGGATTCAAAGCGTAAGACTAACTATAAATACTTTACAGGCAGAGTGTGGGGCAGCATTGAAAATTATCATATTTCTCTTGACAGCAGTACTCTTACTCCCGAAAAGTGCGTTGACATTATAGTTGATTTAGCTAAATAACTGAGAGCGTCCCGTCTGATTAGTCAGGCGGGATATATTTTGCAAAGAAAAAATAAAATAAAACTGAAATTAGGTATTGACAACAGTGGCAATAACTGCTATAATCTTTAACTGTTGCAGTGTGTCTGCAACAAAATTCCTTGCTCTATACAAGGATATAGGGCCAGAGACCATAAGGAGGTAAAAGACATGAACAATTATGAGACAATGTTCGTATTTTCAACTGCAAAGGGTGAAGAAGGCGTAACAGCACTCACAGAGAAGTTCAGCGCTCTTGTTGCTAAGAACGGTACACTCGAAAAGTGTGAACCCTTCGGTGCAAACGGTGGTGTTCGTACACTTGCTTACGAAATCAACGATGAATCAACAGGCGCATACATTCTCATGAACTATGCTGCTGAAGCTTCACTTCCCGCTGAAATCGACCGTGTTGCTAAGATCACAGACGGCGTTCTTCGCGTTCTCACAATCAGAAAGTAAGGAGGAGCCTAAATTATGCTTAACTGCGTAACACTTATGGGCAGACTCGTTGCTGACCCGGAGCTTCGTACAACCACAACAGGCAAGTCAGTTTGTGCTTTCACAATTGCGGTAGAGCGTTCATTCGCAAAGCCCGGTGAACAGAGACAGGCAGACTTCATCAACATTGTTGCCTGGGAAAGCTCAGCTAACTTTGTTACAAGATATTTCTCAAAGGGTTCAATGATCGCTATCAGAGGCGAAATTCAGACCCGTAACTATGAGGATAAGAACGGTAACAAGAGAACAGCTTTCGAGGTTATTGCAAGAGAAGTAAGCTTCTGCGGTTCAAAGGCAGAAACAGGTACAGGTAACTATAATCCTGCTCCCGTATCAGCTGCAGCACCTGCTCCCTCATATCAGACAGCAGCTCCCGGTGATTTTGAAGAAATCACAGACGACGAAGATTTACCCTTTTAATTGCATTTGATGCAAAGTTAATTTTACGAACAGGAGGAAAATTCTCATGGCATTTGAAAAAGGCGCTCGCCAGAACAGAAAGTCACGCAAGAAGGTTTGCGCATTCTGTGTTGATAAAGTAGAAGAAATCGACTACAAGGATGTTCAGAAGCTCAGAAAGTTCACATCAGACAGAGCTAAGATCCTTCCCCGCCGTGTAACAGGCACATGTGCTAGACATCAGAGAGAGCTCACAACAGCTATCAAGCGTGCTCGTCAGGTAGCTCTCATGGCTTACACAGCTGACTAATAAACTGCCGCATTAAGCGCAGAACAAAACAAAAATGTCACCGGACCTTGAAAAAGGGTTCGGTGTTTTGTTTTTAGCCGTTATTTCACCCGCTCGACGTACCAATGTACGCCTTCGGGGATGAATAAAACGCCTTCTGCATCATAATCCGACAGTTTATTTTTTGTGCCGCATTAAGCGCAGAACAAAACAAAAATTAAGCCGAACTTTGTAAGAGGTTCAGTGTTTTTATCTTTAGATATTTTTCACCCGCTCGACTTAATATTTAATAATACCTCACAGTGGATAGTGCGTTGCTTTTTATACTTGACGAACAACATTCAATCTGTTAAAATACAGTAAGAAAAAATACGGGAGATGAAAAAATGAAGATGAACTTCCCTTTGTCAGAAAAACTTACAATTACCTCTCACACCGGCTGTGAGGGTACAGAATATAACTCGGCACAGTCCATAAGAACAGGTGCAAAGTATGGTGAAATTGTTGAGGTTGACCTTAATTTTACAAAATCAGGTGAGCCCGTTCTTGCCCATACCTTTGCTAAAAAAAGCACACTGTCTCTTGACGGAGCCTTTAAGGTGCTCTCTGAGCTTCCCGACACAAAAATGAATATCGACGTAAAAATCGGTCCCGACCTTACTATGGTTTATGAGCTTGCAAAAAAGCACGGCGTTGAAAAAAGAATTCTTTATACCGGTATAGAAAAGGAAAAGCTTGTTTCTGCAAAAAGAGACACACCCGAAATTCCCTTTTATCTCAACGAAACCGTAACAAGATTTAAAATGCGCAAAAATGGCTACATAGATTTTCTTGTTAACGAAACCAAAAAGCACGGAGCAATCGGTATCAATATGAGCTACAAGCCTTGTACAAAGGAGCTTGTTGATGCTTTTCATAAAGAAGGGCTGCTTGTTTCTCTTTATACCTGCAACGATGAAAAATCAATGCTGAAGGCGCTTTCTCTCGGTGCAGACAATATTACCACAAAGAAACCCAAGAAGCTTAAGAAGATTATTTCTTCTCTTCTGGGAGACTGCACTCTCACTGCACATACAGGCTGCAGCGGAACGCAGGATAACTCGCTTGAAGCTATGGAAGTGGGCATAAAAAACGGCGCTGACATTGTTGAGTTTGACCTGAGATTTGACAAAAACAATTCTCCTGTGCTTTCACACGATGAGCCTAAAGGCGGTGAGGTTACACTTGAGGAGGCTTTTGACCTTCTCAGCAAGCACCCCGATATTAAGTGTAACGTTGATGTGAAGGTTACCACCAATCTTAAGCAGGTTGAAGTGCTTGCTGAAAAATACGGCGTGCTTCAGCAGATTTTCTATACAGGCATTGAAGAAAAGTTTGTGCCTGCTGCAAGAAAGGACAGCCCGAAGATTTCGTACTTCCTTAATATGAAGGTAAACGTTTCTCCTGAAAAGCAGACAAAGGACTATGTTCTTACTCTTGTTGATAAAGTAAAAAGCTGTGGCGCAGTAGGTATCAATTTCAACCATAAAAACGCCTCAGAGCTTATTATAGACACCTTCCATGAAGAAGGCTTGCAGGCTTCAATCTGGACTATAAAGACCGAAAAAGAGCTTTATAAGGCACTCTCACTTTGTCCCGACAATATCACAACAAGAAAGCCTGAGCTTTTAGGCAAAATTTTCAGATAATAAAATAGCTCTCTGCCTACTCTTATGATGAGGGCAGAGAGTTTTTTTCGCTTATACCTTGACCAATATGAAATAATCTGCTAAAATTGGTTTTATATTTCACTTAAAAGGAGTGCAAACCAAAATGGATAAAATAAAAATGGGTAAAATCGTCGAGATGGACGGCGACGAAATGACCAGAATTATCTGGAAAATGATTAAGGATGAGCTTCTCAATCCTTTTGTGGAGCTTAATACAGAATACTACGACCTGGGACTTCCTTACCGTGATGAAACAAACGACCAGGTAAGCATTGACGCAGGCGAAGCAATCAAAAAGTACCACGTTGGTGTTAAGTGCGCAACAATCACACCCAACGCACAGAGAGTTGAAGAATATAAGCTCAAGGAAATGTGGAAGAGCCCCAACGGCACAATCAGAGCAATTCTTGACGGTACAGTTTTCAGAACACCGATTCTTGTAAGCGGTGTAAAGCCCACTGTAAGAACATGGGAAGCGCCTATTACAATTGCACGTCACGCTTACGGTGATGTTTATAAGTCAACCGAATTCCGTCCCACAAAGCCAGGTAAGGCTGAGCTTGTTTTCACAAGTGAAGACGGTGAAGTGGAAAGAGCAACAATTTACGACTTCGAATGTGGCGGTGTACTTCAGGGTATGTACAATAAGGACACATCAATCCGTTCCTTTGCTCACTCATGCTTCAAGTATGCTCTTTCAACAAAGCAGGACCTTTGGTTCTCAACAAAGGACACAATTTCAAAGAAGTATGACCAGACCTTTAAGCTTATCTTTGAAGAAATCTACAACGAAAACTACAAGGAAGATTTTGAAAAGGCAGGCATTGAATATTTCTACACCCTTATTGACGACGCAGTTGCAAGAGTTATCCGTTCAAAGGGCGGTTATATCTGGGCTTGTAAGAACTATGACGGCGACGTAATGAGCGATATGGTTTCAACTGCCTTCGGTTCACTTGCTATGATGACAAGTGTTCTTGTTTCACCTGACGGCAATTACGAATACGAAGCTGCACACGGCACAGTAACACGTCACTACTACCGTTACCTTGAAGGTGAACAGACATCAACCAACCCCATTGCAACAATTTTTGCATGGACAGGCGCTCTTCGCAAGAGAGGTGAGCTTGACGGCAACGATGAGCTTATGGCTTTTGCTGACAAGCTTGAAAAGGCTTCACTTGATGTAATTGAAAGCGGCATAATGACAAAGGACCTTGTAGGTCTCTGGGAGGGCAGTGAGGCAGTAGCACTCACAACAGAGGAATTTATCAAGGCTATTAGAGCAGAGCTCGAAAAGGCTATGTAAATTTAAATAAACAACAACGGCGAGAAGAGTAATCTTCCCGCCGTTTAATTTTACTTCATTTGCGCTTTGTAGTAATTCATAAGGCAACCCTCAAGGATAATTGTCTTTTCCTCTTCGGTAAGACCCTTAACATAAAGAGTAATATCTTCGGTACCGTTCTTTGTGATTACCTTACCGGGAATTTCCTCAGTGCCGTTCTTGATAGCTTCACGGATACCGGGAACGAAAACGTAATCACCGTCGGTGTAGTTGAATTCTCTTTCCTTATCAATTGTAAAGGGAAGAATACCCCAGTTGATGCAGTTACTTCTGTAACGCTTTGTAGCAAATTCATAGCAGATGTTAGCGAAACCGCCAAGAACCTTCTGACATGAAGCAGCCTGCTCTCTTGCTGAACCGTCACCGGGACGGCATGCAAATACACATGAACCGAACTGAGTGTGCTTTGCAGTCTCTTCTGCATTTTCCACTACCTTGCTGAGTGCTTCAATTACCTCAGAAGATGAGTTGTCTGCTCTTCTCTTAGCTTCCTCAGCGGCAACAGCCTTTGCTCTGGGTACATACTGAGGCTCTCTTCTTGAAAGAGCAAACTCTGAAAGTCTCAGGGGATTTGAACGGTAAGATGATGTTTCGCCTGAGGGGATAAGCTCGTCAGTTGTTGTAACATCGTCGTGAATTACACAAGCAAGCTTAACGAGGAGATTATCCTCAAGTGCGTACATCTTGGGCCAGTCTGTGATGTTGGGACCGAATTTCAGTTCAGCATCACTGTCGGGCTTGCCGAAGCCCTGATATACTCTCTTTTCATATACGCCTGTTTCAAAGGTGTATGTGCTGTCGTATTCGGGGATTTCAACGTCTGTTGCAGCAGTGAGAACACCCTTGTTAAGTGCGGTTGCAGCAATTGAACGTGAATCCACAAGAGCAACAGAAGCAAGCTGACCGTCACCGGGCTTACTGCCTTCTCTGTTGGGGAAGTTACGTGTTGTGTGTCTGATTGAAAGACCGTTGTTTGCGGGAACATCACCTGCACCGAAGCAAGGACCGCAGAAGCAAGGCTTGAATACTGCGCCTGCTTCAAGAAGCTTGCCCTGAACGCCGTTTCGAAGAAGTGCAAGGTTAACGGGCACACTTGAGGGATAAACTGAAAGATTGAAGTAGCCGTCACCTATATCCTTACCGTCAAGGATTGCTGCAGCCTCACAGATATTTTCAAACATACCGCCTGCACAGCCTGCAATAATACCCTGGTCAACAAGAATTTTACCGTCCTTGATTTTATCCTTGAGGCGGAAATCAACCTTATCACCGAACTGAGCCTTTGCAGCCTTTTCAACCTCGTAGAGAATGTCGGGATTCTGCTGAAGCTCGTGAATTGTGTAAGCGTTTGAGGGGTGGAAGGGAAGAGCAATCATGCTTTCAATTTTTGAAAGGTCAATTCTGATTGCCATATCGTAATATGCAACCTTTTCGGGCATAAGTGTCTTGTAATCGTCGGGTCTGCCGTGGATAGTATAGAAATCCTTGACCTTTTCGTCAGTTTCCCAGATTGATGAAAGACAAGCTGTTTCAGTTGTCATAACGTCAATGCCGATACGGAAGTCCATGCTGAGATTCTTTACACCGGGGCCTACAAATTCAAGCACCTTGTTTGTAACAAGACCTTCCTTGAATACGGCACCGCAAAGGGCAATTGCAACGTCGTGAGGGCCTACACCTCTCTTGGGAACATTTTCAAGGTAAACAAGAACAACCTCGGGCTTGTTGATATCCCATGTGTTTGAAAGAAGCTGCTTTACAAGCTCAGGACCGCCTTCACCCACACCCATTGTACCGAGAGCACCGTAACGGGTATGGCTGTCTGAACCGAGGAGCATATTACCGCACTTTGACATCATTTCACGTGCATACTGGTGAATAACTGCCTGGTTTGCAGGTACATAGATACCGCCGTATTTCTTAGCAGCTGAAAGACCGAAAACATGGTCGTCTTCGTTGATTGTGCCGCCGACTGCACAAAGGCTGTTGTGGCAGTTTGTCATAGCATAGGGGAGAGGGAACTTTTTAAGTCCGCTTGCTCTTGCTGTCTGAATAATACCTACATAAGTGATGTCGTGAGAAATCATGGAGTCAAACTTGATTCTCATTTTGTCGCTGTCGGGCTTTGTGTTGTGAGCATTCAGAATTGAGTAGGCAATTGTTCCGTTTCTGTCGTTTCTTTCTGAAAGACCCATTGCGGAAAGCTGAGCCTTCTGTTCATCGGGTGTACCGTCGATAAGCTGTCTGCCGTCAACAAGGTGCACACCGTGTCTGATAATGTCTAACATTTATATCAATCCTTTCATATTTGAAGTGTTGAGAGTGAAGAGTGGAGTGTGAAGTTAAGGGTCACTTCGTTCCGATTATATCCGTTTCAGCTTACTGCTTAACCTTTATATTCATTCCGCCAAAGTAGAGATGTAAATTCGGCGGATAGAATTTTATTCATTTAGCTTTTCTGAAAACGGATATTATCTACTCTTTACCCTTTGTAGCTTTTATGTTTCGCGGAATGTAATGAGCCGTTTATAAAAGTGTAAAATCGCGACCGCAACTCCACACCTCACTCTTCACACTCCACACTTGAAAAAAGTTACCATCTGCGGTAAATACCGTTGATTTCTTTATAGTATTTCTCATCTATCTGATTGAGACCGTCTTCGCTGATTCTGAAGCACCAATTCTTTTCGGTTGTGCCCGGTGTGTTCATTCTTGCGTCTGCACCGTAGCCTACCATATCCTGAAGTGCAACGATTACAGTGTAAGCACTGCTTTTCCATACCGCTTCAATAACAGCTCTGCATGAGCCACTGTAAGGTCCGCCTTCGCCCCAATTCTGTCCGCCGAAGCAGCAGTAACGAAGGGCAAAATTGCGTTCTCTGTCGTTTGCCTCAAAGAACCAACCGAGAATAGTGTTGTTATCGTGAGTGCCCACATAAGCGGTGCAGTTTCTCGGATAGTTATGAGGAAGATGAGTGCTGTCGCCGTCGGGATCAAAGCCGAACTGAATAACTCTCATACCCGGGAAGCTTGTATCCTCAAGAAGCTTCACAACATCTTCACCAAAGGTGCCAAGGTCTTCTGCAATAATATCTGCATCGGGAAGAGCCTTCTTAACCTTGTTGAAAAGCTTCATGCCCGGGCCGTTTTTCCACTGACCGTTCTTTGCAGTTTCACTGTCGGCAGGCACTGCCCAATAGGAAGCGAATGCTCTGAAGTGGTCAATTCTTACCTTATCGTAAAGACGAAGACAGGTGCCGATTCTGTTTATCCACCACTTGAAGCCGTCCTTTTCCATCTTAGCCCAATTATAAAGAGGATTGCCCCAAAGCTGACCCTCAGCTGAGAAATAGTCGGGAGGTACACCTGCAACCTCTGTAGGTGCAAGGCTCTTTTCACTTATTTCAAAAAGTCCTCTGTTGCTCCATACATCAACACTGTCACGGCTTACATAAATGGGCATATCACCAAGCACCTTAATGTCCTTGCTGTTTGCATATTCCTTAAGCTTTCTCCACTGAGTGTAGAAAATATACTGAGTGAAGGCATAGAAGTCGATTTCATCCTTAAGGAAGTCTGCATTCTTAAGAGCCTTTTCATAGCGGACAAATTTTTCATCCCATTCCCACCAGGGCTTGCCCTCGTGGTGAGCCTTAAGCGCCATAAACACAGCGTAATCGTTTACCCATGCATTCTGCTGAAGGAAGAGAGAAATAAGCTGTCTGTCGTCATCTGTAATTCTGCCAAAGGCCTTGCGGAGAGTGAGAAGTCTCTTTTCATAGCTGTAGGCAAAATCGGTAACATAAATTGAACCGTGATATTCGTTTTCACGAAGCTCTTCTTCTGTAATAAGACCGCTTTCAAAAAGTGCCTGAGGGTCAATCAGGCTGATGTTTCCTGCAAAGGCACTTACTGAGCAGTAAGGTGAGCCACTCATATCAACGGGATTAAGCGGAAGCACCTGCCACAGATGAAAATCCATTGCAAAAAGTCTGTCGATAAATTGTTTAGCCTCTTTACCCATAACACCCGTGCCGTATTTTCCGGGCAGTGAAGTAAGGTGCATAAGCACACCGGCTGTACGTCTCTGATTCATTGTTTTATAACTCCAATTCCATAACGGCAGCGAATCTGCCAACTTAAGCTCTTATTATACTATATAAATGCATAAAGTTGCAAGGTGTTTTTGCGATTTTTTTGAAAGATAAAATTCTTAAGTTTATCTTAAGATTAAAAGGCAGTTGTTGAAAAAAACAAAAGGATTTGATAAAATGAAAGCACAAAGAAAAGAAAGGATGATTAACAATGAAGAAAAACAGAGTACATATTTTAACAGCAATTTTTTCCGTAATGATGATAGCATTATTCTCTCTTAGTGCAAACGCGTACATAAGCCTTGATGAAGACGATTTAACAAAAACTGTTGACAATGTAAAATATCATATGTTTGAATCAGAAGGTGAAAAGAGGGCAATTGCGTATGATTTCGTTGCAAGTGAAGAAATAACAGAGCTTAATATCCTCTCAGAGGTTGACGGGTATAAAGTAACAAGCATAGAAGCGACAACATTGAAAGGTGAATTTCCGAATGTTTCTGAAGTTACTATTGGTGAAAATGTAAAATACATTGATTACAGAGCTTTTTATAATATGGATGCTTTGGAAAAAGTAACATTACCCTCTACTCTTACACATATCGAAGAGCAGGCATTCTATTCATGCGATAATCTCACCACAATAAATCTTGACAGTGTAAAATTTATAGGAACAGATGCTTTTGGCAGCTGCACAAATCTTAAAGAAATTACTTTTTCAGAGTCTATAGAAACTATTGGTACACTAAGCTTCAACAACACCGGACTGGAAAAAATAACTATACCTGCTACTGCGTCTCTTTCGTGTACAGCATCCGTTTTTGTAGAGTTTGCTCAGTTCAGCAACTGTGAAAATCTTACAGAGGTAATATTTGAAAAAGGTGAAAGAACCAGCTTGTATATACCTCAAAGTGCTTTTTCAGGTTGCGCCAGCTTGAAAAAAGTTGTTTTGCCCGACAACATTACAGAGCTTAGTCTCGGTGATTGTGCCTTTGCAAATTGTAAGAGCATTGAGAGCTTTGATTTTTCTTATGTTGTTGAAATAGATGACAGCGTATTTTTAAATTGCTCAAAGCTTACTAAGGCAGAATTTTCAGATGAACTCAAGTCGATCGGCTGCCATGCTTTTGAGAATACAGGACTCAAAAAGGTAGTGATACCGTCAGGAACTGTTTTAAAGTGTTGTCTGAGTGGTGAGTATGAACATGGGGATGACACAGGTGCATTTAAAGATTTCTACGCTCAGTTTAAAAACTGTAAGAATCTTAAAACGGTAATCTTTGAAGATAAAACAACAAGTAAATTTACTATCCCTCACTTTACCTTCGAAGGCTGTACAGCCCTCAAAAAGGTTTATCTCCCTGAAGACACAAAAATAACAATTGGTCCGAGAGCCTTCAAAAACTGCACAAGTCTTACCAAGGTTTACGGCAGTGAAAATATAGTTGAAATCGGTGATGCGGCTTTCTCTTACTGCAAGAGCCTTAAAGAAATCACCCTCGGAAAGAACCTCAAAACCGTTGGTGAAAAAGCCTTCCTCGGCTGCACAAAGCTTGCAAGAGTAAATCTCGAAAGCACAAAAACTGCTCCCACCTTCGGCAGAAAAGCTTTCTCAGGCACAGCAGACGGAATCAAATTCGTTGCCGATAAAGCAATTGCAAAAAAGGTAAAAGCCAACCTGAAAAACACCGCAACAAAGAACGCAAAGGTTTACTCAGTGTCATACAGCAAGGTATAAATTAAAGCATTTCCCACCTCACTCAGGGGTGGGATTTTTTGTGCTCAAAAATCTTGCAAAAATTCCTATTATATAGTATAATTAATTGATTATGCCAAAGTATGTGTAAAGAAGGAGGCTGACACAATGTTTATTGACAAAGCGGTCATTAAAATCAAAGCAGGTGACGGCGGAAACGGTGCAGTTGCTTTCCACCGTGAAAAGTATATCACCTCAGGCGGTCCTGACGGTGGTGACGGCGGTAAGGGCGGCGACATTGTATTTATGGTTGACGATAACCTTTCCACACTTAATGATTTCAAGTATAAAAGAAAATATAAAGCAGCAAACGGTATGGACGGTCAGAGCGGAAGAAGAAGCGGCAAAAAGGCTGAGGATCTTATTATCCGTGTGCCCAGAGGTACTGTTATCAGAGAGAATGAAAGCGGTGTTATAATGGCAGATATGTCCACCGATGACACCTTTATTGCGGCTAAAGGCGGTAAAGGTGGTTGGGGTAACAGCCACTTTGCAACTGCAACAAGACAGACTCCCAGATTCGCAAAGCCCGGTACTCCCGGTGAAGAATGGGAGGTAACTCTTGAATTAAAGCTTCTTGCTGACGTTGGTCTTTTAGGCTTCCCGAATGTAGGTAAGTCAAGCTTTATCTCTGTTGTAAGTCAGGCAAAGCCCGTTATCGGTGACTATCACTTTACAACAATCACTCCCGTTTTAGGTGTGGTTTCAAGAGGTGAGGGCTGTTCATTTGTAATTGCTGACATTCCCGGTCTTATTGAGGGCGCAAGTGAGGGCGTTGGCCTTGGTCACGAGTTTCTCCGTCATGTAGACCGCTGCAGAATGCTTATTCACATTGTTGACGTTGCAGGCTCTGAGGGCAGAGACCCCAAGGAGGATTTTGAAAAAATCAATCTTGAGCTTGAAAGATTTAATCCTGAGCTTTCAGAAAGACCTCAGATTGTTGTAGGTAACAAAATTGACCTTGCAACCGACGAGCAGAGAGAAGAATTCAGAAAATACATTGAAGCAGAGGGCTATACCTATCTTGAAATGTGTGCTCCCATTACTGAGGGCACAAAAGAAGTTATTGATGCGACAATTGAAATGCTCAGTAAGCTTCCTCCCGTAAAGCAGTATGAAAGAGAAGAAATTCCTCTTGAAACTCTTCTTGCAAAGCAGAATACAGGCTTTGAAATTACAGTCGAAGACGATGTTTACATCGTTGAGGCTCCCTGGCTTATCAGAATTATCTGCCACACCGACCTTGATGACTATGAATCACTTCAGTACTTCCAGAGAGTGCTTATTTCAAGCGGTATTATTGATGCTCTCAGAGAAAAGGGTATCAACGAGGGTGATATTGTAAGCATCTACGACTTTGAATTTGAATTTATGAACTAAGGACAACAGAATGGAACGATTTTATAATAAAGATTGCGATGTGAATAATCTCAGTCCGCTGACGCTTGCTTTTATGGGTGACACGGTTTTTGACCTGTTTGTCCGTGAAAGACTTATCTGTCAGGCTAACCGACCGGTTAATAAGCTTCATAATCTTGCTGCAAAAACTGTTAATGCACAGTCTCAGGCTAAGGCGGTAAAGAAGATTATGGATATGCTTACTGAGGAGGAATTTGCGGTTTTCAAGCGTGGCAGAAACTGTCACACCAACCATAAGGCAAAGAATGCTTCTGAGGGCGATTATCACTACGCAACAGGCTTTGAGTCTCTTTTCGGTTACCTTTATCTTAAAGGCAATATAGATAGACTCCGTGAACTTTTCGATATAATAATTGAGGAGGAAGACAATAATGGCTAACGACGGCTTCTGGCTTATAAAAACAGTTGACAGAAAAACAAACGTTAAAGGAGCACCTTATCTTGATATGATGCTCTGTGATAAAGATGGCGAAATTTCAGCAAAGCTCTGGGATTACAGCGAGCTCGTTCACGGCACATTTGATGCAGGTGAGCTTATTAAGGTAAGAGCAACCGTAACTCAGTTTAACGGTGCTGATCAGCTGAGAGTTGAAAAAATCCGCAAGGTAACTGCAGCTGACGGTGTGAATATTTCCGACTTTGTGCCCACAGCCGAATATTCAGGCGAAATGATGCTTGGCGCAATTATGAACGCAATTGCTAAGGTTGAGGACCAAGAGCTTAAAACTCTTACCTATGCACTTGTAAAGGAAAGAGAAAATGAGCTTCTCACCTGGCCGGCAGCCTTCAAGCTTCACCACGCAATAAGAGGCGGTCTTCTTTACCACACTCTTTCAATTCTGAAACTCAGCGAGGGCGTATGTGCACTTTATCCTTCAGTGGACAGAGATTTACTTACCTGCGGTATTATTGTGCACGACCTTTGCAAAATTGATGAGTTTGACCTTAACCCTGCAGGACTTGTTTCATCCTACAGCGTAAAGGGTGAGCTTTTGGGTCACCTTGTAATGGGTGCTATGAAAATTGAACAGAAGGCTCTTGAGCTTGGAATTCCTTCAGAAAAGGCTATGCTTTTAGAGCATATGGTTATCGCTCATCACGGCCAGCCTGAATTCGGCTCTTCAGTAAGACCTATGTTCCTTGAAGCAGAAATTCTCAGCCAGCTTGACACACTTGATGCAACAATTTTTGAAATTGCAAGTGCTGTAGGCGAGGTAAAGGACGGCGAATTTACCGGCAGAATGTGGGCTCTTGACAACAGAAAGCTCTTTAATCACGGCAGAAAAGAGAGCAAACCAAAAGCTAATTTGGAATAATAAGCTTTATTTCTTAAGGAAATTTAGCAAAAAATAGGTAGATTTATAAGGAAAATTAAGTAAATTTGCAGAATTTCAGCAAATAGTGTTGCTTTTTTTCTTGAAAATATGATAATATATAGTACATTTAATATGGGGTGTTATGTCTGATGAGAGTTATAACAGGTACAGTAAGAGGCAGACGTCTTATTACCCTTGAGGGTGAGGATGTAAGACCTACAACCGATATTGTAAAGGAAGCTCTTTTTTCAATCATTCAGTTTGAAATTGAGGGCAGAAAGGTTCTTGACCTTTTCGGCGGTTGCGGTCAGCTTGCAATTGAAGCACTTTCAAGAGGTGCTCACAGTGCGGTTATAGTTGACGCGTCAAAAAAGAGCGTTGAGGTTATTAAAAAGAATCTTGAAGCAACCGGCTTTCAGAAGCAGGCTGTTGTGCTCAACACAGACGCAGTTTCATTTCTTACAAGGAGAACTGAAAAGTATGACATCGCCTTAATCGACCCGCCTTATTCAGTAGGCCTTCTTGAAAAGGCTCTTAGCAAAATTTCCGATGTTATGAATGAGGGTGGCGTTGTAATCTGCGAGGCTCCTTTCAAGGATGAGGTTCCTGAAGTGGCAGGCACCTTCCGTCTTCAGAAAAAATATCGCTACGGCAAAACAGGTTTGTTTGTATACCGTTTTGACGAAGGGAGCGACGAGGAATGAAAGAGAAAATCGCAATTTATCCCGGTTCCTTTGACCCTATAACAAGCGGTCATCTGGATATAATCAAAAGAAGTGCGGGTATGTTTGACAAGCTTATTGTGGCTGTTATGTCAAATCACCGTAAAATGGGCACTTACGCTTTCTCCGTTGAGCAGAGAGTGGAATTTGTAAAAAAATGCACAAAGGATTTGCCCAATGTTGTTGTTGATTCTTCAATGGGACTTCTTGCAGACTATGCTAATAAGCAGGGCGCAATTGCTATTATCAAGGGTCTGAGAGCGGTTTCTGATTTTGAGGATGAATTTCAGCAGGCGCTTATCAACAAAAAGCTCAACGAAAATATTGAGACCTTATTTATGGCTGCCAACACAGAGCACATGTTCCTCAGCTCAAGCATGATAAAGCAGGTGTGTATACTTGGCGGCGATGTTTCTCCGTTTTTACCGGAGGAAGTTTCAAAAGAAATAATTGAAAAGCTTAAGAAAGGGTGAAAAGCAAATGTCACGTTTTTATGATTTAGAAACAGATCTTGACACAGAAGCTGAAGAAGAATTTGAAACTCTTCAGTCAAACACAATTGAAACAGAGGAAGAATACGAGGAAATTACAGAATTCGGTACCTACGATGAAGCTGCTGCTGAGGATAAGTGGGGCAATATGGAATTCGATAAGCTCTTAATCGAAATGGAATCTCTTGTTTCAAGAGGCAAGAAGTACTTCTTCTCAAAGAAAAAGAGAGTTGTTGAAGCTGAGGAAATTGCAACTCTTTCACAGTATCTCCAGAACAAATTCCCTCAGGAAATGATTGACGCAAAGGCTATTCTTGACAACGAGGCTGCAATTGTAAGCCAGGCTACAAGAGAAGCTAACGAAATCATTGCAAATGCTCGTAAGCAGGAAGCAGAAATCGTTGCAAACGCAAGAAGCTTCTATGCATCAACAACAGACAAGGGTAAGAAGGACGCTGAAGAAATTCTCAAGCGTGCTAAGGCTCAGGCTGAAGCTATGGTTCAGGAGCACAGCATTACCCGTATGGCAAGAGAGCAGGCTGAACAGATTAAGACAAACACAGAGGTTCAGGCTAAGAATATGATTGCTGAAGCAACAACACAGTGCAACGAGCTTAAGGCACAGTCAAGAGATTGGGCAATCGGCATTGTACACGGTGCACACGACTTCGTTATGAACAGTCTTGCAGGCTACCAGAATGTTGCTAAGACAAGCCTTGATCAGATTAACGAGGTTAACAAGAACTTCCAGGCTGAATACAGCAACCAGAAGAACGTTCTCGGCATCAACGAATAATAGCTTTTTATCAAGCTACAAAGCCGCCTGCTAAGGGCGGCTTTAATTATTAATTATTCATTATTCATCATTCATTATTCATTTAAAAATCAAAAGAAGCACTCCGCAGAGTGCTTCTTGATTTTTATTATTCGCCGCCGCCAACTGAGCCGTCCCAGGTGTCAACTTCTGTAGCCTTCATTTCTTCTTCGTCAAACCAACGTGTTGTTACAGCCTTTGTTTCTGTGAAGAATCTGAATGCATCCTTACCAAGGCAGTGGAGATTACCGAAGAATGAGAGCTTGTGGCCTGTGAAGGGGAATACGCCAACGGGTACGGGAATACCAACGTTAACGCCAACCATACCGCCGTCTGTTCTCTTAGCAAATTCTCTTCCGTAGTAACCGCTCTGTGTAAAGATAACTGAGCCGTTAGCGAAGGGGTTGTTGTTCATAATCTGAAGGCCTTCTTCAAATGTCTTTACTCTCTTGATGCAAAGAACGGGTCCGAAGATTTCCTGAGTACCAACAGTCATTTCTTCTGTTACGTTGTCAAGAATTGTGGGGCCTACATAGAAGCCGTTTTCGTAGCCTTCAACAACTGCGTTTCTACCGTCAAGAACAAGTGTTGCGCCTTCTTCAATACCCTTGTTGATCCAGTTGATAACGCTTTCCTTGTGCTTAGCAGTTACAACGGGGCCGAGCTTTGATTCGGGAAGATAAGCGGGTCCGAGTGTAAGCTCCTGAGCGAACTTCTTGAGAAGTGCTACAAGCTTGTCTGCAATGCCTTCCTGAGCAACAACAACGGGAAGAGCCATACATCTTTCGCCTGCGCAACCGAATGATGAGTTGATGATACCTCTTGCTGATCTTTCAAGAGCAGCGTCATCAAGAACAAGTGCGTGGTTCTTAGCTTCGCAAAGGCACTGAACTCTCTTGCCTGTTGCTGAAGCTTCCTTGTATACGTGAAGACCAACTGATGTTGAACCTACGAATGTGATACCCTTAACGTCAGGGTGCTTGAGAAGAAGGTCAGCTTCAACTCTGCTGCAGGTTACAAGGTTAACTACGCCCTTGGGAAGACCTGCTTCAACGAGGAGCTCGTTGATTCTCATAGCTGTCATCGGTGTCATTGAAGCGAGCTTAAGTACCATTGTGTTACCTGAAACGATACAGCAGGGAACCATCCAGCCCATGGGAATCATACCGGGGAAGTTGAAGGGTACGATACCGCCGAAAACGCCAACGGGTTCATAATAAAGAGTAGTGTCATAGCCGTTTGATGTATCTCTCATAGCATCGCCCATAAGAAGTGAGGGAGCTGAAAGAGCATGTTCAACGGGTTCCTTAACCTTAAGAATGTCACCCTTAGCCTCTGAAAGAACCTTACCGTGTTCAAGAGCGCAGAGCTCTGCAAGCTCGTCCATATGCTCAATAAGAAGCTCGCGGAATTTATAGAGAACCTGAGTTCTCTTCATAACAGGTGTGTTTGACCATGCGGGGAAAGCAGCCTTTGCTGACTGGATTGCTGCTTCAACTTCGTCTGCAGTACAGCAGGGTGCTTCAGCAATTACTTCACCTGTGCTGGGATTGTAAACAGGCATATACTTTTCTGTTTTTGATTCCAGCCACTGACCGTCAACAAAATACTTAAGTCTTTTAATCTGTTCCATTTTATGTACTCCTTTTAAAAATTTCTGTTTCAAAGTTTACCGTTTTATATTAAGCCACAAAAACAAAAATAAATCAATACAATTAAGTAAATTTTTTCCTGTCAGAGAAGAATTTTTTCTGCAGTTTCTCTGAGCATCTCTTCAGCTCTGTCTTTTATCTGACTGAAGGGCAGATGAAGATGGTTGGTTTCGTAAACCTCGCTGATGCCGTTTTTCTGAATATCGCTGAGCTTTGCATCGTTTAAACCTACAACTGCAATAACCTTTGTGCCGGAGCTTTTCTTTGCAACGGCAAAGGGTACCTTGCCCATAACGCTCTGAAAATCCATTTTGCCTTCGCCTGTAATTACAAGGTCAGCTTCCCTTGCTTTTCTTTCAAAGTCGGTCATTGTGAGAATGCACTCACTTCCGCTGACAAGTGAGGCACCGAGAAAGCTGATCATACCGAAGCCGAGACCGCCTGCAGCACCTGCACCCTTTTCTTGTGAATAATCCTTGCCAAGGGCTTTTTCAGTTTTTTCTGCAAGATTTTTAAGACCTGCATCAAGAAACTCAACGGTTTTTGTGTCAGCACCCTTTTGCGGTGAGTAAACATAAGCTGCTCCGTTTGTGCCGTAAAGAGGGTTGTCTACATCGCAAAGCACGGTGATTTCGGTGTCTTTTACAAGCTGAGGAATACCGCTGAGGTCTACTTTTTCAACCATAGAAAGACCTTTTCCGGTAAGGGGTACCTCAATACCGTTTTTGTCGAGAAATTTAGCTCCTAAAGCTGCTGCACAGCCCATACCGCCATCTGTTGTGGCACTTCCGCCGATGCCTAAAACAACCTTTTTTGCGCCGTTTTCTATAGCTTTCAGAATAAGCTGACCTGTGCCGTAGGAGGTGGTGTTTACTGCGTCACGCTCCTTTTCAATTGTAATACCGCTTGCGGCTGCAAGCTCAATTACTGCAGTGCCGTCAGGAAGAACACCGTAAAAGCCCGTGATATCTCTCATAAGGGGACTTTTTACTGTGGTGTATTTCATCTCACCGCCAAGGGCACAGAGAAAAGCATCAACAGTACCTTCACCGCCGTCAGCCATAGGCACGCCTATAACCTCAATATCGGTATATTTTTTTGTAAGAACTTCCTTTATAATTTCAAAAACTCTCACCGAGGACATAGTGCCCTTGAAGGAGTCGCAGGCAACAATAACCTTTTTCATATTAATTCTCCTCTAAATAGTTTTTTACGTCTTCAATGCTTTTAAGAACAGTACAGCCCGTAAGAATAAGTCTTTCCTCTGAGTTGTGACCTGAGGGAATAAGCACACAGCTGCAGCCGATGCTTTCAGCAACCTCATAGTCGTGGGTGGTATCACCGATAAAAAGTACCTCTGAGGGGTCAACACCGTTTTCCTTCATCCAGCGCTCTGCAAGCTGAACCTTGCTTCGGGCATAAATATCGCTTATGCCAAGGATTTCAGTAAACAGGTGGTCAATTTCAAATTCTTCAACCTGCTTTAAAAGCGATTCCTGCTCTGTTGCAGAAACAATAAGCTGCTCTCTGCCGCTTCCGATAATATATCGAAGAACACTTTCGCTTTCGGGAAAAAGCTCACACTCGAAGAATCTGCCGTAGTATTCACGGACATAGTCCCTTGCGATATTCTCAAATTTTTCATTCTCAAGGTCAAAGCCTGTTTTTTCATAAAATCCGATTACGGGAAAGCAGAACAGACTGCGATACTCCTCAACTGACTTCATCTGAGGAAGATTTCTGTCACTGAGAAGCTGATTGATGGTGTCGTAATTTGCCTTTAAATCGTCAAGGAGGGTACCGTTCCAGTCCCACATTATATATCTGAATTTACTCATATTTTTTCGCTCCTTTCTCTTATCTTATCTTTATAAAATCCGTTTGTCAAGTAATGAGGAAAAAGATTATTCCTCAGAATGAATAATCAGCTTAACTTCTGTCAAAAGTAAAACCGAATAAAGCAAGAAAGGTAGTACATAAAATGAAGCTGAAGCTTATTGATGTTGCAGTGGCATTGTCGCTTTTTATCTGTATACTCGGTAGTCTTTCATTTGAAAGAGACTGCGACGGCATAAGAGAGAAGATTGTAAGACTGCACGTAATTGCAAACTCAGACAGTGAGGCTGATCAGGCACTGAAGCTGAAGGTAAGAGACAGAATAATTGAAGAAAGCGGTGAGCTTTTCACTCTTTCAGAAAGCACAGAGCAGGCAGAGGGAAATCTCATAAATGCTCTGGGAGACCTTAAGAGTCTTACCGAAAGGGTAATTGAGGAGGAGGGCAGCAGCTATTCTGTTGAAGTGAGGGCAGAGCCGTCATATTTTCCCGTAAGAAGCTACGGTAATCTCACTCTTCCGGCAGGAACATACAAAAGCCTTAAGATAGTAATAGGTGAGGGTGAGGGCAAAAACTGGTGGTGTGTTCTTTTTCCGCCCTTGTGTCTGCCTGCTGCCGAGAAGAGAGATGACCTTCTTTCCGATGTGCTTACAGAAAAGGAAATACAGCTTATTTCATCAAAGCCAAGGTATGAGGTTCGGTTCTGGCTCTATGAAAAATTGCAGGAATTAAAAATAAGTTACAAAAGTAGGGCGTAACTTTTATAGAAATCGCTGATTGAAAGTTAAGTAAAATAGTGCTATTATTAAGCTGTATAATAATACACAAAGGAGAAGTGAAAATATGAAAGCAGAAACCTATGATATTCTCATTGCCGGTGCTTCCACAACAGGTGCCTGGTTTGCAAGAGAAATGGCAAAAAGAGGTCACAAGGTGCTTGTGATTGAAAAGCAGAAGGAAAAGGATGTTTCAAGAGAATACGATATATTCCATATGGAGAAGTATGAAATGCAGAAATTCGGCATTACTCTTCCGAATAAGGATGATGTGGAATATGGCTTTGAATTCGGTTCAACCGGCGGCAAGTCACCCTACGGTAATTATGAAAAAATAGGTGTTGGCAATCCTATTGTCGGTATGCACAAGCACGAAATGATTATGCGCCTTAACAAGGAAGCAGAAGCAGCAGGCGCAAAGATAATCTACGGTGCAGCCTTCAGTGATTTCATCCGTGACGAAAAGGGCAAGATTATCGGTGCAAAGTATAAAACTGCAAGAACAGAAAAAGAGGTTTACTGCAAGCTCGTTGCAGACTGCACAGGTATTCCCTCAGCGGCAAGAAGAATGCTTCCCGACGATTCAGTTGTTGAAAATAAGGTGCTTGACCCCAAGAACATTTTCTATGTTGTGCTTTACTATGTAAAATATAAGGATGCTAATGTTGACCCAATGAAGCTTCATACCTTCTTCCTTAACTATAAGGCTTGGTCAGCACCCTCAGGCGATCCACACGGTGCAATTCTCGGTGTTGGTGGCAGCTACTGCTACGAATATGCTGAAGAAATTTTCAAGGACTTCAGAAAGAATGTACCCTGGCCTGAATACACAGTTGAAAAAATTGAAAAGGGTATGACTCCCTACTACAGAAGCCTTTATTCCTTCGTTGACGATAACTTTATTGCTATGGGCGACACTGCTCAGCTTACAAAGCCCACCTGCGGTGAGGGCTGCAGCTCATCACTTTATCAGGCAAGAATTGCTGTTGAGGTAATCTCACGCCTTCTCAATCAGGGCAAGGAGCTTACCAAGGAAAATATGTGGTCTATCAATAAGAGATATATGGCAGTTCAGGGTAAGGATTTCGATGCACTCAGACCTATTCTTATGGGTATTGTAGGCTGTACATATGACGAAGCTGAGTATATGTTCAAAACAGACACACTCTTCTCACAGAAGATTCTCGGTGGCGGCGGTAACGACCTTGATATTACCGTAGGTGATGTTGCAAATATTCTTAAGAATCTCACCTGGGGTGTTGCTTCAGGCAAGCTGAGAGGCGAATACATCAAGGATATTGTAAAGAGTCTTACACAATTCCTTAAGGTTGCAGCTCTTTATGATAAGTATCCTGAAACACCGGCAGGCTTCGCTGAATGGAAGGCAAAGGCAGATGAGCTCTGGAAGGAAATCGGCTCAATGGGTGACACCTGCGATAAGAACCTGCTTGCTAAGTTAGGCAAGATTTAATCAGAAATATATAAAGCAAAAGACATCTGATATTGGCGGTGTTATTTTTACGCTTTTACATTTTATGATACTTTTATGTGGTGCTCACCTATGCGGTGGGCACTTACTTTTGCCGGTTGTGGCAAAACAAAGGTAATGATAATAGAGACAAATAAGGTTTAACGCAGTATATTTCCGCCATCTCTTCGTTAAAAATCCTCGGAATACGCAAGTATTCCTTGCGGTTTTTGCCTCGATATGACAAAAATCTGCTTGCGTTAAACTCGAAGACCTGAAAAGCTCTAGTTTGGGTACATTTGAGATTTTCTTTGACGAAGCAATACTTGCGTATTGCAAGGAGAAAAAATTTCAAAGGTGCCTGAAATAGAGCTTTTCAGGCTTGTTTGTCTCTATTATCATTACCTTAGGCAAAAGCACGCTTTTGGATAAGGGAGTCCGTAGAATAAAAATTATCGCCGTACCTTTTTTATCTCTTTTACTTAGTATTTGCTCCTGCTCACCGTAGCTGAAGAAAATAAGCTTAATTTTGCGATAATTTTTATTATTACTGCGTGGTATTTCTATAACTGCTCGACATCGAACAGCTCAGTTTTTATCTATGTTTATTTTAAGGGTCGCTAGAGATTCAACTTCCGTAACTCAACCCATCTCGCACTCATTAGGTCACCAATTTACAGTCAGCAGCCCACATAGTCCGCTACAGGTAAAATTAAAAGCAAAGAATC
>JBGVFK010000058.1:0-18622 GCA_045121075.1 Acutalibacteraceae bacterium
TTACCCGTCAGTGTACGCTTCATATACTTGATGAATTTTGCCTTATAGAAGGGGTCGGTTATGTAAAGTGCCTCTGCATCGTAGGGACAGCCCTTCTTCACCTTGCAACCACCCATACAGTAGTCGGTTGAGCCCTCGGGAGCATTATCCTTATTGAAATATTTAACTGAACCCACTGAGCTTACAGCTTTACATGGACTGTCAATAAACCATGCAATAAGATCAATATCGTGGCAGCACTTTGCAAGAATTGAGGGTGTTGAAGCAAACTCATCGTGCCAGTTACCTCTTACAAAGCTGTGAGCAAAGTGGAAGTAGCCCACATTTTCGGTGTGATTGATTGAAACAATGTCACCTATCTGACCGCTTGAAATAATCTTTTTGATTCTGCTGTAGTAGTTGGAATAGCGAAGCACGTGGCAGATAATAAGAAGTGCTCCTTTTTCTTCTGCAAGGTCACGAAGCTCCTTGTATTCGCTTTCGTTTCCGCTTACAGGCTTTTCGAGAAGAATATACTTATAACCTGTTTTAAGTGCATCTCTTGTAATTTCGTAGTGACTTGCGTCCTGGGTTGCAATTATAAGTGCATCGGAAATAACACCCTGAGAAAAGAAGTCCTCAGTAGAAAGAAACTGCTTTTCCTTTGGAATTTTATATTGGGGAGCAAAATCGTCAAGGGCCTGCTGACGGATGTCGCAAAGGGCAACTATCTTTGCTTTTTTTGAATGGAAGCCCTTTATAAAGCCCATATATTCCGTACCTCTGTTGCCGAGACCGATTACTGAAATTGTTTTCATTTTTCTTCTCCTTTATAAGTTGAATGTAAGGTTAAGCCACTTTTTAGCGCTGTCAAGCCAAACCTTGTCATATCCGGCAGCTTTAGGCACCTTGTTGTGAGACTGCTTGTCACAGGTTGAAAGTCCGTGTCCGCCCTCAGGATAAACATGAAGCTCAAAGGGTATTCCCTTTTCTGAAAGGGCCTCAGCATAAAAGAGACTGTTCTTTACGGGCACGCAGGTGTCGTCTGCAGTATGCCAGAGAAAAGCTGGCGGAGTATTCTTCGTTACCTGACAGTTACAGGAGAAGAGTTTTTCCTCTTTATCAGACGGTTTATGTCCCAGAAGGTTAACAAAGCTTCCCTCGTGTCTGTACTTCGGGTCTGCAGTAATAACGGGATAGCAAAGAAGGGAAGCATGCACCTTTTTGCTTTTAGGAAAGACCTCTCTGACCTCTTTGCAATCGTACATTGTTGAATAATGTGCCGCAAGGTGGCCTCCGGCTGAAAAGCCCATTATTGCAATTTTTTCTGTGTCGCAATTCCACAATTCAGAAAATCTGTGAATGAGCTCAATGCTTGCCGCAACCTCTCTAAGCTGTGCGGGAAAACGGTGGGGTGCAACGGAATATCTCAGCACAAACACATTGAAGCCTTCAGTAAGAAAATGCAGAGCAATAGGCTCGCTTTCTCTTTCTGAGCAAAAGCCGTAACCGCCTCCGGGACAGATAAGAAGACAGGGTCTTTTATATTTTTCACGGTTGATTTCAGGCATATTGTAAGGCAGATAAAGGTCTAGTGTAGGCTCCTTTCCGCCTTCGCCTAAAAAGTTATAGTAATACTTGAGTCTTATTCTTTCGCTTCTCATATTTTTCTCCTAAGTCAAGAGTTTTCTTTTATTTTATCACTACCAGCTTTTTATTGCAATAAAAAAGCAGTAATATCCCTTAAGAACATTACTGCTGATTTTTATTTTTTCTCTTCCATTGTATTTTCCTGATTTTTGTAAACAACAAACTTGCAGAAGAGATATTCAAGCACCATATTTGAAAGCATTGTTACACCGAGAACGATGTATTCATTGATGCCCTTACCTGTTGCCATATTGCCGAGCCAGGTTGACACGGGAGTAAAAATAAGATAAAAGCCGAAAACCTTAGCCATAGCTATAGGAATATTAGCTGCTGACTTAAAGGTGAAGCGACGGTTGAAGGTGAAATTCCAGAGCACTGAAAGAATAAGTGCAATAAGGTAGCACACACCGTATTCTGCACTGAGAATTTCCATAAGCTTCTCGTTCTGAATGTTGATATTGGGCAGAACAAGCTCGTTGAGAATGGTGAAAGAAGCCACCTGAATGATACCTGCCGAAGCAGAGAAAAGTGCAAATTTCACTGCCTGAATTGCATTACTGTTCTTCATATTTTTTCTCCTTGTTTTACATTTTTTTATCCTTGTCAAAAGAAGCCTGAACTGCGTTCATAACTGCTGCTTCAAAGCCGTCTTCCTTAAGTGAGGTAACGCCCTCAATTGTTGTGCCGCCGGGTGAACAGACTCTGTCCACAAGAGTCCACGGGTGCTCATCAGATTCCAGAATCATTTTTGCACTGCCGAGCACAGCCTGAGCAGCAATTTTAAGAGCAGTATCTCTCATCATTCCGTTTTTAACCGCACCTCTTGCAAGTGAGTCAATATACATATATGAAAATGCGGGAGAGCAGCCTGCAATTGCACTGAAAACAGAGAATAAATCCTCCTTGATTTCAACTGCTGTACCGAAAGAGGAAAGAAGCTTTTCTACAAAAAGCTTTTCGTCTTCGCTTACATTTTCGCCGGCGCAAAAAGCGCTTACCGCTGAAAGCACAACTGCATTTATGTTAGGCATAACTCTTACAAATTTTCCTTCAAAATCCACACAGGAAGAAAGAAAGCTTAAGGTTTTGCCTGCTGCAATTGAAATGAAAAGCGGATTTTTTTCTTTTGCCTTATTGTTTATTTCTGAAAGAACTGCAGAAATTACATTTGGCTTAACCGAAAGCACAATTTTTTCGCAGCTTTCTGTAAGCTCAGAAGCTGAAGAATAGGTTTTTACACCGTATTCTGCCGAAAGAGCCTGAGCTTTTTCGCTCTGCAAATCATAAACACCGATTTCTTCACCCTTGAGAAGACCTGACGCAATTACGCCCTTTATTATGGCTGACGCCATATTACCCGTACCGATAAAGCCAAGCATTATTCAGCTGCCTCCTCGGGAATTTCTGATGTACAGTGAGGACATCTTGTAGCTTCAATGCTGATTTCTGACTTACAGAAGGGACAAGCCTTTGTTGTAGGAGCTGCGGGAGCTTCTTCTTCCTTTTTCTTACCGAGCTCTGAAACCTTATTGATTGCCTTAACAAGAAGGAAGATAACAAAAGCCATAATAAGGAAGTTGATTACCGCAGTTACAAAAGCACCGTAGTTGAAGGTTGCAAAGCCTGCTGCAGCTGCATCTGCTGCAGTTGCAAAGGTTTCATCTGTATCTGCAAGAACAATGAATTTGTCAGCAAAGTTGATACCCTTTGTGATAAGTGAAATAAGAGGTGAAACAAGGTCGTTTACAATTGAATTTACAATAGCCTGGAAAGCACCGCCTATGATAACGCCGACAGCAAGGTCAATTGCGTTACCTCTTGTTATAAATTTTTTGAATTCGGCAAGAAAGCCTTTTCCTTTTTCTTTCATTTTTTAATTCTCCTTTTTATTACTTTAACTCATTGTAGCACACTTTTTTACAAAAGAAAAGCCTTTTTGAAAATTAGACACCGCTTAAATCAAATTCCGGTATATATTCTTCCGTTGCTGAAGCGAAATCCTGGGTGTAGATGTTCTGAAAACCAAGATCAAGGGCGTAATTCAGCACCTTTTCATACTCTCTTTTTGTAATTCTGCGCTGAAGCTCGGGAATGCTTTCGATATTTCCCATAGGTGTATACTGTGCCATAAGGCTGATATGAGTATCCGTGCCGAGATTTTCTTTTATGCTGTCGAGGATTTTAAGTGACTGATTTGTATTCTTCGGCAGAATAAGATGACGGATAATCATACCCTTCTGCATTATTCCGTCACTGTCGAAAATGTTTTCAGGGCACTGTCTTTTCATTTCCTTAAGTGCTTCAAGGACAACCTCACCGTAGTTTCCTGCAGAGGAATATTTTTCTGCTCTTTCCTCGCTTATGTACTTATAGTCGGGCAGATAAATATCTATAAGACCCTCAAGCATTTTAAGGCTCTGCACCTTTTCGTAACCGCCACAGTTATACACAACGGGCAAAGGCGGTTTCTTTTCTGAAAGTGCCTTTTTAATCTGCAGAGTATAGTGCGTAGGATTCACAAGATTTATGTTGTGAGCGCCTTTTTCGTAAAGCTCAAAGAAAATTTCACCGAGTCTTTCCGTACTTACCTTTTTACCGAATTTCTCGTGGCTTATGCCGTAATTCTGACAGAAAACACATTTCAGACTGCAGCCCGAAAAGAAAACTGCACCCGAGCCGTTTTTTCCGCTTATGGGCGGCTCCTCCCAGTAATGCTTTTCAGCCCTTGCAAGATAAATATCCCACGGCATTCCGCAGATGCCTGTCTGACTTTCTCTGTTTGCATTACACTCACGGGGACAAATATTACATTTCATAATAACATCTCTTATCTTTGTTGACTTTTTCCGTATTTTGGCTATACTTAAACCATAAACTTAAATTTGTTACGGAGTTGATAATATGCTTCTTTGTATTGATATGGGTAACACCAACATCACTCTCGGCTGTTACAAAAATGATGAACTGCTTTTCGTTTCCCGTATGTACACAGCAAAACAGAAAAGCAGCGACGAGTATGCAATTGAGCTTCTTGATATTTTCAATCTTTATAACGTTGACCCGAAGGATTTCACCGGCTGTATTTTCGCATCGGTTGTGCCTCAGCTTATTGACCCCATTTCAAGGGCAGTTAAACGCACAACGGGCATTGAACCGCTTCTTGTAGGCGAAAAATATAACGGTAACCTTAAGGTTAAAATTCTTCCGGTGTCCTATCTTGGTGCTGACCTTATTGCAGGTGCAGTTGCGGCAATTGCAAAGTATCCTCTCCCCTGCCTTGTTGCAGACCTCGGTACAGCTACTAAAATTCTTGTTATAGATGAAACCGGCGAATTTATGGGCTGTACAATTGCTCCGGGTGTAAAGATTTCTCTTGACGCTCTTGCTTCAGGTACCGCACTTCTGCCCTCAATCAGCTTCACAAAGCCTGAAAGCTGTGTCGGCAGAAACACCGTTGAATGTATGCAGTCGGGCTCAGTTTACGGCACTGCCGCTATGCTTGACGGAATGATTGAAAGAATATGCGAAGAGCTTTCCTTTAAAAATCCGTCTGTTGTTGCAACGGGCGGTTACAGTCAGGGCATTATTCCCTGCTGTAAAACAAAGATAACCTATGACGAAAATCTTATTCTTGACGGACTTAAGGTTATCTATGAAAAAGCAATGGCTTAACGCTTTAGCAGTCTTTTTATTATCCTTGCAATTTTTTCAAGGAAGAACGCCATAAACAAAATCTGAAGAACAGCTGTAATTATACTCTGCGGAAGTCTTGATAAAAGCACCGCAGGGTATCCTTTTTCTGCACTGTAATAGAATTTCCACAGCCAGAAGCTGTTGAGCATAAGAGTGCAGAAAACCTGAGAGCAAAGCACTGAGCCGATAATTCTCATAATGTCTGCTTTTTTTGAAAGGAACAAGCCGAAAATAAGGCCTGAAAGAGCCGCAGTAATTGTAAAGCAGGGGTTGAATGCCCCCGTTGTGGGAAAAGCAATTGCACCCACAAGGTCACCAAGCCCATAAACCGCCACGCTTGAAAGCACGCCAAAGCTTCTTGCAGCAATTACAACGGGAATAAAGGAAAGTGAAAACCTTGTAATTCCAAGATTGATTGTACCGAATCGGGCTAAGACCACCTGCATAGCAATTAAAAGTGCAAGGCAGACGAGGGTGAATAGAGTTTCTTGCTGTTTTTTATTTTTCATAAAAAAACTTCCTTTCTTTTCAGCCTCGCTGATAAAAAAAGGAAGTAATTTTTTTATTCCTGATTTTCACAGCGGGATGCGACTTGTGTACCGCAAGAGAAAATCTCTTTTCGTCTTCTGAACAACTCCCTGTTTCAGAAGCACTTTAAACGCACACAAATCTACTCTGCATTTTTTTAAAACTATACCACTGTGAGTCTTTATTGTCAAGTGTTTTGTTTTACTCTGCCGCCGTTTCGGAAATAAGGCTGTATCTCTCCCTGATTCTTTCCCAGCGTTCAGGATTTTCATTTTTATATTTTTGGAATTCGTCAAAGGCAATCTTCAAAGCTTCTTTTTTCTTGCTGTCTGTTTCTGCTTCAAACAATTCAGTTACAAGATAGATTTCTTCAACGGTCTTTTTAAGAGTGCTGTCCTCTGCCTTGTTTTCGTCAAAATCAGAGAAAAGAGCTCTTATCCTGAATGCTCTTACCATATTTGAACGCTTGTCTTCGGTAAGGTCATAGAAGAGGAAGGGTACAAGTGAAAGAAGTGTACCCACAAGACTGCAGATAAGAATTACCTTTATAAGAGGATTTCTGAAATCTGCATTGTAAAGGTCTGTGTAGTTGTTGGTAAGACCGTAATTTCTGAGAATCATAGGAATAGCATATCCTGAAGCAAGGGTAATAACACTACCGAGAAGCACACCGCACTGATCAATAAAGCCTTCAAGTCTGTCCCCTGTCTTATACTGCTGATAGTCCATCATATCCGCCTTCATTGCGGGGAGATAGATAATTGAAAGAGCTCCGAACATATCCTTGATAAACATAAGAGCAAAGAAAAATACATAGCTTTCATAGCAGGTGAGCATAAGAGCGAAGCAAACGCACTGAACTGTCATTGAAAGCAGACAGATTTTCTTTTTGCCGAGCTTATTTGTAAGCGGTGCACCCAGAACAAGTCCCGGAGTTGAAGCTTCGCCCTTGATTACGGTCATAATTGAATAAACTGCCGCATTATTCATTCCGTAGTAGAATACCCACTGGAACAGATAGCTGTAGCCCTGATTGAGGAAGCCTATCCAGCTTGAAAGGTTGATAATCCAGAAATATTTGTTTTTTGCCGGTTTTCTGAGTCCCTCAAAGAAATTCATTTTCTGAACGTACTGCTGAGGCACAATAATTCTTTCCTTTGTGCCGAACACTGCAAACATACTTACGCAAACACCGAGAGTACAGAAAATCGGGAAAGCAATTCTGTAAGTGCCGATATCCTCAAGAGGGCCTATTAGAGGAACAACAGGATTAATTACAGTAGGTGCAAAGGAATAAATAATTGAGCTGATACCGATTATCCATGAGCGTTCAGACGAGTTGGGTGAAATAACCTGAACAAGACTTGAATAAGCCGTGCTGTAAAACGGAGAGAAAAACTGCAGAAGAGTATACATCACAAATACAGTCATAAACTTCCGTTCATAGGTCATTGCTTCATAAGGCAGATAAACGAAAAGCGTTCCGAGAATTGCCGTAGGCACACCCATTGTCATTATGTATGGGCGGAATTTGCCCATTTTGCTTCGAGTATTATCAAAAAGCATTGCTCTTGTGGGAGCAATAAGAAGCATAATAAGGGTTACAATTACGTTGATGGTTTGCAAATCCATAGCCTTAAGACCTATAGAAGCACCCACAATCATACTGTTTGCCGCAAGTGTAATCTGACCCACCATTGAAGTGATAAAGTAAACACCTGCACCGCCTACAGAATAAGCAGCAACCTCTTTATATGGCACATATTTTCCCTCAGCTGGAGTTTTCCACTGAGATTTTACATTCAGAAGAGTAGTCTTAGCCGTAGCGGCAAGACTGCTTATTTTACTCATATTTTATTTCTCCTTTGCTATAAGTTCAAAAAGCTTTTGTGTAAATCCATATTTTTCCGTAAGCGTCTTCACTGCTTCAAGCTGAGGCTTTCTGCTCTTTTTAAGCTTGCATCTGAGCATAAGATTTTTAGGTGAATGGGCAAAGTCAACAAACTCAATAATGTCAACCTCATAGCCGCATTCCTTAAGAATTTCTGCTCTGATGCTATCGGTAAGAAGGGCTGAAAAGCGCTCCTTGATAAGTCCGTGAGAAAGAAGAAGATCGAAATCGCCGCCCTTTTTAATTGAAGAACAGACTTCGTGCTGACAGCAAGGTACAGAGAAAATATGCTGAACATTGTTTTCAATTGCGTGGAAAAGAGCAAAGTCCGTTGCAATATCACAGGCGTGAAGAGTGATAACCATATCAACGTTTCCCTCATAAAGCTCACCCTTGGTTACGTCGTTGACATAAAACTTAAGGTCATTGTAGCCGTATCTCTTTGCAATTTCGTTACAGTTTTTTACTACATCCTCCTTAAGGTCGTATCCGATTACCTTTGCTTTTACCTTTTTGATTTCGGTGAAGTAGTAATACACAATAAAGGTGAGATATGATTTACCGCAGCCGAAGTCGAGAATTGTGACCTCATCCTTGTTGAGCTTTCCGAAAGCATCGTCAATTATCTCAATAAAGCGGTTAATCTGCTTGAATTTATCGTACTTGCTTTTTACAATAGTAAGCTCCTTTGAAAACACACCCAGGTCAACAAGTGCGGGAATATTTTCGCCCTGCTTAAGGATATAGGACTTTTCCTTGTTATGACTCTGAGTTTTTACCGTAAGGGCGTTACCGGTTTCTTTTCTCTTTACCTTATCGGGAAAAACCGTGTAATGCACTGTCACACCCTCACCGGTCAGACAAATCTGACGGAAGGTTTCTTTTCCCTCAGAAGAGAGCCATAAAAGAAACTCTTCCTCACTCATATTCTGATGGAAAACCTGATTGTTCTTTGATTTTTCAAGCTGCCACATAACACCCTTTTTGCTTTTGAAGGGTCTTGCAGTAATTTTTGAAAACTCATAATTTTTATTTTTCAGCTCGCTCATGGAAAGCTTTTTTACCTTTCCGTCAAGCATCTTTATATCGTCGCAAATTATGAAGCTCATTTTTATCACTCCGTTCTTGTTTCATAATATCACAAAAGAGCGAAAATGTACATATATTTCTTTCACTTCTGTTGACGGACGAATTTTTTTGGGTTATAATTTTTACATTAATTACGAAAGGTGTCCCTTAAGGGACAAAAGGAAAAGGTATGAACAAGAAATTTTCACTGGACACCTCCAAAAAGGTGTTCCCGATTATCCTCATGGTGCTTGGCCTCGGCATTATGATTGCTCAGTTTGTAACAAGACTTAACCTTGTTGCAGTTGTAGGCGTTGGTTATTGCTGTATTATGTCAGCAATTATCTTCCTTTCACTTATCATCAAGAAAAAGGTATACGCACCTATGATTTTCGGCTACGGCTTTGTTTCATTAGGTGAAGTTCTTTTCCACATTATCTGGGGCGTTGATGCAGGCTTCGGTGCAATCACATCAGGTCACACCGGCTGGCTCAGTGCTGAAAATCCCCTTTTCGCAGGAGAAGGCAGCTTTATTTTAAGAGTTCTCGGCAACCTTATTCTCATTCTTCCCGTTGCTCTTACTCTCTGGGGACTTTTCTTTATTGCAAGAAAAAAGAGCGACAAGGCAAAGGGTATTCTCTCCTTTGTTCTCAGCTTCCTTCTTATGGGTACAAGCGTTCTTTATGTTCTTACAATGAATATGAGAACAAAGCCCGTTACTGACAGACTCTGGGAAGGTCACGACGATTACCTTGACGGTGTTGATAAAAACACTGACTCAAAGCCCAACGTTCTCTTTATTCTTATGGACGACCTCGGCTACGGTGATGTTTCACTCAACGGCTCAATTTACGAAACTCCCAACATCGACTCAATCGGTGAAAACGGTCTTAATTTCGAAAACTTCTATTCAAGCTACTCAGTATGCTCACCTGCACGCTTTGGCGCTCTTACAGGCCGTTATCCCTACAGAGGCTATGCAGACAACGTAATTTACCCCACAGTTCAGACCTTTGCTCCCTTTGCACAGACAAGAATTTTCAACTCAATTGAAATGGGTAACAACTGCGACGGTATGCTCGGTGACGAAATTACAATTGCAGAAACCTTCCAGCAGGCAGGCTACAACACCGGTTGCTTCGGCAAGTGGCATCTTGGTGACTACGGCGAATATCTTCCTACAAATCAGGGCTTCGATTACTTCTACGGCAGCCACCACGTAAATGATATGGCTCCCTTCTATCACGTAAGAGAAATTGACGGCGAATATGAAATTGTTCACGGCACAGAGGAAATGAAAAATGAGCTTGGCAAAAAGGACCAGAGCAAGCTTACAGAATGGATTCACGAGGAAATCAGCCAGTGGATTACAGATGTTGTAAAGGAAAGCGATGAGCCCTTCTTTGCTTATTATGCAACTCCCTGGCCTCACGGTCCTGTTTTTGCCGGTGATGATTTTGACGGCACAAGTGGTATGGGTACATATGTTGACTGCGTAACTGAATTTGATACATATCTCGGTAAGCTTTTCAACACTATGGAAGAGCTTGGTGTACTTGACGACACCATCATCATCTTCTCAAGTGACAACGGTCCTGCTCTTGAGGGTAGCGTAAGCGACCTTCGTGGCGGTAAATATCTTGCTTATGAGGGTGGTCAGAAGGTTCCCTTTATGATTCGTTGGGACAACAACGGCGGTCTTTTTGAAGCAAACGAAACAAGAGCTCAGAGTGCAACTCTCGTTGACCTTTATCCCACTCTTGTTGAGCTTTGCGGCATCACCGGCAAGGGCGGAGAAAAGAACTATCTTCCCACTGACAGAATTATCGACGGTGTTTCAATGGTTCCCGTTATTACAGAAGACGCAGTTATCCACACCAAGGATCACCCCATTCTTCATATGAAGCGCGAGGATATCAAGGGCATTCAGTATACAGTTACAACTGAAAGCGTTCTTCAGAGAGAGGAATACAAGAATTACACCTATCCCGTGCTTCTTGAAAATGACACTATCACCTTCAAGTATTTCGATAAGCTTCAGAACGACAACTCAGCATTCTGGGACAAAAACCGTAAAAACTGGCTCCATATTCTCACTGATGACCGTGGTGAAAACTACAACCGTACACCCGTTTATCCCACAATCTCAGATGAAATGCACGAAAAGCTTGACGAGATTCAGAAGAACTTCAAGGATAACAGAAGAGGTATTGTTGAATAATGCCTGCTCTGTCAATTATGATAAAACCTGCCTCCAGCCTTTGTAACCTGAGATGTAAATATTGCTTCTACTGCGATGTAGCTTCTCACAGAGATGTGTTTTCTCTTGGTGTTATGAAGGAGGAGACAGCGGAAAAGCTTATAAAATCTGCCCTGAGCTTTGCAGACGGCTGTTCGGTAGCCTTTGCTTTTCAGGGCGGTGAGCCCCTTATTGCGGGAATGGACTACTTCAGATTCTTCACTGAAACGGTTGATAAATACAACGAAAAAAACTCTGAAATTTTCTATTCCATTCAGACTAACGGTACACTCGTAACCGACGAATGGGCACGATTTTTCAGAGAAAAGAAGTTTCTTGTGGGCTTAAGCCTTGACGGTGACTACGAAGGCAACAAATTCCGCGTAGACGAAAAGGGACAGAATTCCTACTACAAAATCACATCTGCTGCAAACAAGTTTAAAAAACACGGCGTTGAGTTCAACATTCTCACCGTACTTACAGGCTACTGCGCTGAAAATGCTGAGCGAATTTACAAGCACTTTCGCGCTCAGGGCTTCGGCTATCTGCAGTTTATCCCCTGCCTTCGCCCTATGGGTGACAACACTGAAAGCGAGCTTTATATGACACCTCAGCAGTACAGTGACTTTCTTATCCGTATATTCAATCTTTATGTAAAGGATTTTACACGAGGAAAATATATGAGCATACGTCAGTTTGACAACTGGGTGCGTATGTATCTCGGGGAAAGAGCTGAACAGTGCGGTCTTATGGGACACTGCACACATCAGTTTGTTGCAGAGGGTAACGGAAACATTTATCCCTGCGACTTCTACTGTACTGACGAGTGGCTTTTAGGCAACATCAACGAAAGCTCACTTGAGAGTATGGCTAAGGGCGAAAAGGCAAAGCAGTTCATTATGGAAAGTCTGCCTGTGCCTCAGAAGTGTAAGGACTGCAGATTTATGCCTCTTTGCCGTGCAGGCGGCTGCAAACGAAACAGAGAAAGTGCTGACTACTGCGAAAGCTATAAGAGATTTTTCTCAGCTTGTCTGCCGCTTTTCAGAGTGTTTACAAAACGAGGATAATTTATGGATATTAAAAAGCTGATTTTTGAAGCTGTCAGAAAAAATCTGAATCTTACAGCAAAGAATATTTCTCATATCGGCAAGGGCGCAAGCGGCTCAGTTTACTGTATTTCAACAGACGGTAAGCCCGAGAAAATTGCCGTTAAAGTAAGTGAGCATTCAGAGCTTTTGCATCAGGAATTCGAAATGCTTTCATTTCTCAAAGAAAAAACAAAAAGCAAAATACCGACCGTTTATTTTTTCGACGACGAAAAAAGCACAGGACTTCTTGCTATGGAATTCATTGACGGCATAAGCGGAACAGATAAATCCCTTCGTTTCACCTTCAGAAAAAAGCATCTTGCCGAGAGCATCGTTGATAATCTTCTGATTATTCAACAAGCCCACAACGATAAATTCGGACCTTATGATAATGCGGTTTATGATACTTGGATTGATTATTACAAGGAATTTTCAGACGTAATCTACGAGTTTTCGGTGCATATGAATCAGAAGGGTGAGCTTGAAGATATAGTAATGAAAGCTGTTGAAGCTTCCTACAAAAATCTTAATAATATTTTTTCAAAAGGTACAGGCAAACCTACTCTGATTCACGGCGATTATTGGTTGCCCAACTTTATCATAGACAAAAAATCAATGGAGCTTCTTGCTGCCGTTGACCCCTTTAATGTAATGTGGGCTGAACCTGAATATGAGCTTTTTGCAATGACTGTAGGCTACGGAGAAAAGCTTCACTTATATGAGTTATATAAAAGCAAGATGGCAGTTTCAGAATACTGCGACCTCAAGCTCGAAATGTACGCACTTTACTCAGAGCTCCTCTGGTATAAAAAGCTTGGAACAATTACTCACTCATATCTTAAGATGAGAGCTAAAAAACTTTTAAAAGAACTGAAAAAGCATAATATGATTTAAGATGAAAATTAACTGCCTCCTTATTTCAGGAGGCAGTTTCAGTTTATTATTTAAGATATACCTTTAAATTTTCTGCTTGTTTTTTAATAAGCTTTTGTATTACAGGATAACCTGAATTATGATAATGCTCTATTTCAGTGAACAGTTCATAAAACGCCATTTTCTGATAGCAATTTTCAGACAACCTTTTCTTTTTGGCGTAGGTTTCAAACAGTTTTAAATGTTTTCCGTTTGCATTGTTTAGCTGGTACAGGTCATATTCACTATCTGCCCACATACAACCGCAAGGGTCAATTATTGCTGTGACTTTACTATTCTTTTTATCAATCATTATATTCCACATATTATAGTCGCCGTGAATAAGTGAAGATTCTGTGATTGCCAAATAGAATATTTTATCAAAATTCTTAACAGCTTCATTTACAACATCCAAAACATAATCTGTAATTTGACCGTCTTTATTCAACTTCTTTGCCATATTAAAAATATCAGCTGATTTTTCTTTATAGTATTCATTGAAAGTTTTATAGTATGTATCACTATTAATTTGACCAAACCCTTCAGCATTATGAACATTATGAAAAGCTAAAAGATTATCAACTACTTGTTCAGCCAACCTTGACTTCTTGCCCGGATTTAAATAGAACGCATTACCACCGTTTTCTCCTTCAAGATAATTCATCGCAAGAATATCATAAGAAAAATTTTCGTCAGCGGTATGTGTCCAAAGCACATCAGGCATAGGAAATATAGCGTATTTTGAAAGCAACTGTATCTGACTGGTTTCTTTTTCCATTATACCTTCAGACTTATAAACTTTAACAATAATCGAATCACTATTTTTGTAATCGAACTTATATACATCCGCATAGAATCCACCGCCCACACGTTTATACCCAGAAGCCGTACTTTTCTGCTTTCTCAAAACAATAGCTTCTAAATCTACAGACATAATCCTACACTCCTTGCTGTCAAAATTACTTATTTGAGTATCAGCGTTGCGTTGTAATCGTCAATACCGTAGTTACCTGCAGTATTTTTAAGCACATCAAAAAGGTCTGCCTTTGTGCCATCGGGATTTTTAAGGCTGATTTTTTTCAGAATGGGATTGATTCGTTTAAGGAAAGCGATGAATAAATCGCCCTCATCAGTACCCTCAACAAAGGGCTGATTACCCTCAAACATATGGCGGACAATATCAGTTGCATAGGAAAGAAGAGTAACATTCTTTATGCTCTTCGGACACCTTATAAAGAGAAGCCTTGCAAGAGTGCTGAGCTTTATAGCGCACAGAATCTTACCTGCCATTCTGAGAATAAAACGAAGCTTCGCATCATCACCCAGATGGAATTTATTCATCATTCTCTGAGTGTCATCACGCATATCGGTAAGCACATTTACAATCATATTGTCGAAAAGGTCTGAAAGATACTGCTTGCAGTCCTTACCCTTTGTGTCAAAATCAAAATCGGGAGTGGGTATACTTTTTATATCCACTGTTTTTTCGTCCTTGATTGTTACAAGACGGATATATGCCGGGTCAGCAATAATTGCGCCGGTGCATACATCATAGAGCTTGTTGCCCTTTTCGGTTTCAATGAAATTGATGCTCTGATTGTGCATATGACCGGTGAAAACAAGGTGAATTCCGTTATCTGCAAGGAAGGTTGCAGTTTCGTGGGAATCACGCACGCTCATAGGCTCAATAAGGGCCATTAAAGGCTGTCCGCCAAGAATGGGATAGTGATTCATAGCAAAAAGCATCTGACCGTCTTCACGGGCTTTCTGAGCTTGTTCTTTTATCCATTGGAGCTGTTCTTCCTTGAAGTGGTGGTTACCCTTCTTTTTGAAGTCACAGTTAAGCGCAAGAAGTCTTACACCCTCGCCTATCTGTGCAACATAGGAAAGATGCTCTCTGTCCTCAGCAATAGCCTGACCGAAGCCGAAGCTTTTATAAAGCTCGGGAAGATCTTCTCTTTTTGTGCCTTCAGGCTCCCAGTATCCGTTTTCACCGTAGGCAAAGCAGGGATATTCGCCCTCAAAGTCATGGTCAGCAGTTACTACATAAACGTTTTTACCGCTTTCTCTGAGTTCATCAAGAAGTGCAATAAACTCACGGTGGCTTTCAATTTCACCGTTGAAGGAAAGGTCACCTGCAATAAGCACATTATCGGCTTCCTTAGCCTCTTTGAGATAGTCAATTACACTGCGGTTTATGCTTGCTGTTTCGGCAAAGCATTTCTGCTCATAGTGCATAAAATCGTCATATTCAGGACCGCTGCAGCCCAGCTTAGGGGCAAAGTAATGCGTATCGGTTATAAGATAAAATTTTGTTTCTTTCATATTTTTTCTCCTAAATTTTTCTCCATTTAATATTAACAGATAAGCTACGGCAAATCAAGGGATTTAATTAAATTTAAAAGGAACTGTTTTTTCTTCTGGCAGTTCCTTTGTTGTTATTATACTGTTTTTGCCTTACCCGTAATATCTTCAATTTCAATTTTCCAGATACCTGTGCGTGTAAGACTCTGCTCTATTGCCGAATCAAAATTCGCCATATTACTCTCTGCGTAGCGAAGACAGATAAGCTTCAGTGCGTGAATTTTCTCTTCTTTTTCGGTCACTTCAAAGGCTTTGCCTCTGATTATCGCTGACTCAAATTCCGTTGTAAATTCCTCTGGAACATTTTTTGTTCTGCCTACACATGAAACGCACACATTGTTGTTATTTCTCAGACATTCAAGCTTATACCCTTCAGGTGCACAGTGAAAATAAAGATTTTCTCCTTCTCTCACAATTGAAAGTGGTACACAGTAGGGATTGCCATCAGTGTCAACCATTGACATCACTGCATAATCGCAGTTGTCTGCAACTTTAAGTGCAAACTCTTTTGTTTGTTCTCTGTCTTTTCTTCTCATTGTTTTTTCCTCCAAAGATAACTAACCGCTGAAATTAATCAGCGGTTTCGTTTTTATCTGAATCTGTCGAAAAAGCTCTTCTTTTCCTCACCTACGATAGGCTCGTCGGGAATATTGTTCTTGGGCTTATTGGGAAGTGAATCGTTGAATTTTCTCAGCATATCCTTCTGTTCATTTGAAAGATTCTTAGGCACGTCAACCACGATTTTAACAAACTGGTCACCCTTGCCTCTGCCTGAAAGCTGCTGAATACCTCTGTTTCTGAAACGGAACACTTCACCGGGCTGTGTACCTGCAGGAAGGTCGTACTTAACCTTGCCGTCAAGAGTGGGAACATAAAGAGTGTCACCTAAAGCAGCCTGAGCATAGGTTACATTAACCTCGCACCACACGTCGAAGCCGTCACGCTCAAAGAAGGGATGAGGTCTTACATTTACGTTTACACGAAGGTCACCTGCAGGGCCACCGTTTACGCCACTGTTACCTCCGCCTCGTACGTTAAGTGACTGTCTGTCGTCAATACCTGCGGGAATGTCAATTTCAACGCTCTGCTGTTTGCTCTGTGCTCCTGTGCCGTGACACTTCTGACAGGGAGTTTTTACAATTTTACCCTTACCGCCACAAGCACTGCACTGTCTTGATGTGCTCATTACACCGAAAGCAGTTCTCTGCTGAACCTGAACCTGACCGCGACCGCCACAGGCCTGACAGGTTTCAGGTGATGTGCCCTTTGCGGCACCGCTGCCTGAACATTCGGAGCATCTTTCAACCTTTGTTATGTTAACCTTTTTCTTACAGCCCTTTGCTGCTTCTTCGAAGGAAATTGTAACATTGGTCTGAATGGTTGATCCCTTTCTCGGTGCGTTAGGATTCTGCTGTCTGCCTCCACCGAAGCCGCCACCGCCAAAGCCGAACATACTGCCGAGAATGTCGCCAAGGTCAAAATCACCAAAGCCACCACCGAAACCGCCACCGAAGCCACCTGCTCCGAAGTTGGGGTCTACACCTGCGTGACCGTACTGATCGTATCTTGCCTTTTTATCCGCATCTGAAAGCACCTCGTAAGCTTCGTTTGCTTCCTTGAATTTTGCCTCAGCTATTGCATCACCGGGATTAAGGTCAGGGTGATACTGCTTTGCAACCTTACGGTAGGCCTTTTTGATTTCATCGTCAGAAGCTGTCTTGCTTACACCCAGCACTTCATAATAATCTCGTTTGTTTTCTGCCATTTATATTATCCTCTCAAAACAGGGCTGTCGGTTGTGACAGCCCTTGGGTTTTTAAGGCAACAGCAACCGAACCGAATAAGTCTAAAATGTCCGATATGCAGCACCTTTGTAATTTTTTCTCCTCGAAATACGCAAGTATTCCTTCGTCGAAGAAAATCCCAAATGCACCACATCTCGGGCATTTTAGATTCTTCGAAGTTTAATGGAGGGAGATTTTTCTTGTAGCTAGGCAAAAACCGCAAGCAATACTTGCGTATTGCGAGGATTTTTAACGAAGCTACGGGGAAAATATACCCCATTAAACCTTATTTGGTCCGATTGCCGTTGCCTTTTAGTTAGCGTCTGTAAAGTTAGCGTCTGTGTAGCCTGCATCTGTGTAACCGCCGTTATCAGCAGCACCACCACCGAAGCCTGCGTCGCCGCCAAAGCCGCCTGCACCTGCAAAATCATTGGGGTTGAAGCCCTGTGCACCTGCAGCACCGCCCTGAGCAGCCTGAGCCTGCTGATAGAGCTTTTCGCTGAGCTTGTAGAATGCCTGAGTAAGAGCTTCCTTTTCATTCTTGATGAGGTTGATGTCTTCACCCTGAAGAGCATTCTTGAGTGAGTCAATCTTAGTCTGAATTTCTGCCTTATCAGCTTCGTCAAGCTTTGAGCCTTCTTCTTCGCTGAGAATCTTTTCACACTGGTAAACCATCTGGTCAGCTTCGTTTCTTGTATCTACGTCTTCACGACGCTTCTTGTCTTCTTCAGCAAACTGTTCAGCTTCTCTTACAGCCTTTTCAATATCTTCCTTTGACATATTTGTTGAAGCAGTAATTGAAATTGACTGTTCCTTTCCTGTGCCGAGGTCCTTAGCTGAAACGTGTACAATACCGTTTGCGTCAATGTCGAATGTTACTTCAATCTGAGGAACACCGCGACGAGCCGGCATAATGCCGTCAAGGCTGAACACACCGAGAGTCTTGTTGTCTCTTGCAAATTCACGTTCACCCTGAAGCACGTGCACTTCTACTGAGGGCTGATTGTCAACTGCAGTTGAGAAAATCTGGCTCTTCTTTGTGGGGATTGTTGTATTTCTTTCGATAACCTTTGTGTTGATACCGCCCATTGTTTCGATACCGAGTGAAAGAGGTGTAACGTCAAGAAGGAGAAGACCCTTAACGTCGCCGCCGAGTACACCACCCTGAAGTGAACCACCGATTGCTACACATTCGTCGGGGTTGATGCCCTTGAAGGGTTCCTTACCGAGGAAGTTTTTGATTGCGTCGTTTACAGCAGGAATTCTTGATGAACCACCAACCATGAGAACCTTGTCAATCTGTGAAGCGTTGAGACCTGAGTCGCTCATAGCCTGACGAACGGGACCCATTGTAGCTTCTACAAGGTCAGCTGTAAGCTCGTTGAACTTTGCTCTTGAAAGAGTTGTTTCAAGGTGCTTGGGACCT
>JBGVFK010000059.1:0-20992 GCA_045121075.1 Acutalibacteraceae bacterium
TAAAATCCTCACAATGGCTCTCAATAATGAAGCACCTGACTGGAGCTTGTGGACAAGCTACGGTTATTACTCAGGTAACGGTGAATACGGCTCAATGGAAAAAAATGACTTTATGAGATATACTGATGTAACCTACAACGGTAACAGATACAGAGGTGTGAAGTTCACTCAGAAGAGACCCGATGTAACCTTTGAAGAAGCAGTTGATACCAATTCAGAAAATGCTGCCTACAACATAGATACAGTATATTGGTTTAAATACGAGAGCATTAACTGGATTATTCTTGATGCAGAAAAGGGTCTTGTTCTCTCTGAAAGCATTATTGATGCACAGCCCTTTAACAGCACAGTTTATTGCGATGAAAATAAAAATAAATATAGCGATGTAATGTGCACTCAGCTTGCATCAGATTATAAAGCTTCATCAATCAGAAGCTGGCTTAATGATGATTTTTACAACACAGCCTTCAGTGTTGACGAAAAGGAAGAAATCAGCACAGTTAAGCTTGACGCAGACAGCAGTGAAGACAAGGTTTTTCTTCTTTCCTATAGCGAAGTAATTGACAGCGATTATGGCTTCAGCAACAACACTTCAGAAAATGATATAGCAAGAGTAGCAAAGGGCAGTGATTATGCTGAAGCAGAGGGACTCTGGAAGCTTCATACATCAGATGAAGAAAGCCTTTATGAGGGCTGCTCAGATTGGTTTCTTCGTTCATCAGGCTGCACAACAGACACTGTTTGCTGCATTTCAGCAGACGGAAGAGCAGACGGATTTTACTATACCTACAGCACCTCTGTCGGTGTTCGTCCTGCTTTAATGCTCGGCAGAATTTCAGAAAACAACCACTGAATCACATAACATTAAAAAACAATATGTGAAACCGAAAATTTTAGTAAGAATATACAAAAATAATGCTGTTAATAATTGACGGACACAGAAAATTGTATTATACTGATGTTATGCGCATAAAGAAAATTAAGATTATAAAAAACAGAGTATAAAATTCTTTGGTGTTATAGGTGTGAGTACAATAACAAAACGGAGGGAATGTTATGAAAACGGTCTGCAGAGCTTGGAATGACTGGAATATAGAAAGAGAAATCGGCAGAGGCTCATACGGTACTGTGTACAGATGCTTTAAGGAAGAAAACGGAGAAAAGGTGTATTCTGCAATTAAGGTTATTTCAATTCCGCAGAACGAATATGAAATAAGCGAGGTTGCCTCAGAGAATATGACCGATGAGCAGTCCAAGGAATACTATAAGGATATTGCTGACGACCTTGTAAAGGAAATTGAATTTCTCAAAGCGTTGAAGGGTACTAAAAATATTGTTGAAATTTACGATGCTGAAATTATCGAAAAGGAAGAGGGCATCGGCTGGTATATACTCATCAGAATGGAGCTTCTCACAGATTTCAAGACCTACTCCAGCGATAAGGAATTTACCCAGGAAGAGGTAATCAAGCTTGGTCTTGATTTAAGCAGTGCTCTTTCTGTGTGCCATAAAGCAAAAATTGTTCACAGAGACATCAAGCCTGAAAACATCTTCGTTGATGATGAAGGAAACTTCAAGCTTGGTGATTTTGGTGTTGCTAAGCAGATGGAAAAAACGCAGGGCTCAATGTCAGTTAAGGGTACATATAACTATATGTCACCTGAGGTTTTCAGCGGTAAAAGAAGCGACGGCAGAGCAGATATGTATTCTCTTGCTCTTGTTATGTATAAGCTTCTTAATAATAACAGATTACCCTTCCTTGATCCCAATAAGCAGATTGTAAGATACAGCGAAAGACAGGCTGCCTTTGAAAGAAGAATCAAGGGTGAAGCTCTGCCTGAAATTCCCGGAGTAAGCAAAAAGCTCAACGCAGTTATACTTAAGGCGTGTGCCTTCAGAAACGCTGACAGACAGAAGAATATTGATGAATTCAGCGATCAGCTTAAAAAGCTCTCTGAGGGCAGAAAGATACTTAATAAAAGAGTAATCACCTTTGTTTCAACAGCTGTAGCAGCGGCTGTTTTAAGCACTGCTGTAGTTACAGTGGCGTACAATAAAAGCGAAGGCTTCAGAAATCTTTTTGACGGCAAGGGCAGTGCAGTTGAAGAAATTGTTAAGGGCCCTACTGAAATAAGGCCCGTAAGCGTTGCAAGCATGAAAAATACCAAGAATATTTTCCTTGGTAAAAATAGTGTAGACGGAAAATATCTGCTTGGAATAAAAGACGTTGACGGTAACACAACTCAGTACGCAATTAATTTTAACGGTGAGAACGGAGAAATTGAATATACGGATATATGTAAAGAGCCTGGTCTTGACAATACAGAAAATGATGTTTATCTCTATGACGGCAAATCATATTTCTATGTAAGAAAATCTGCTGACAGCTCAGAATATTGCATTTATCGCTGTGAAGAAGGCGCTGATGAGGTTGAATTATACAGAACGGAAAACGAAATAAGCAATATCATTTACCGTGATAATGAAGCGCTTGAGGATGAGAGCGGTAATTATTATCAGAAGGAAAAGAATCTTTACTTCTTAGAGTGGGACGACGAAAAGGAATATAAATATCTGAAATTTTTAAGTCTTGATAATCATAAAGATGAAGAAATTTCATCAGAGGTTGAGGATGCCTTCGTTTATAATAATTATATTATTTACAGTAAGCAGGGTGAGCTTTGGTGGAGAAATACACACTCAGAAGCTGAAGACCCGATTTCTCTGAATACTCTTGAAAACGATAAAATTTATTTCAATAACGGTGTTCTGTATTTCCTTGAAGAATATAACGCAGGAGGAATAGGAGGCTCTGATAAAAATCATTTCAGCATTTCCGCCTTCAGCTTTAAGAAGGCTGAGGATGACAGAAAAATTGAAAGAGTTGCTGATACAACCCAAATTGAATTTGAGTTTGATTTTGAGATGTCAGAAATTTACACCTTCACCGATAAGTATTGTGTGCTTAAAATTAATATCGAAGAAGAAATGCCATCATATTATATCTGGTCATTTGAAGAAAACACCTGCAATAAAATAGAGCTTCCGCTTATTGAACCTCCTGAGGATTTTGAAACAGAGTTTGATTATTCATCATTAGGCTGTGTGTGCGATATTTTCGAAGATAAGAAAATATCAGATAAAATGCTTATGCTGTGGTGCGAGGGCTATGCCTACAGCCTTTATGAAATAAATTCTGACGGTACAGTTGAGCAGATGAGTGATGTTTGCTATGTCAAAGACAGTTAAATTACTTTATGTAAAAGCAACTTTATAACACTTGACAAAAACGGCGGTATTGAAAGCATACACAGCTATAAATACGGAAAGCCCGATACAGAATATACTGATTCTTTTGATACTGTATATGTCAAAGCAACAGACGGACTTTTTGTCAGAATTGGTCCCGGTAAAGAGAATATGCCTCTTCTTACTTACGGAACAACCATAGAGAGAGTTGCCGTAGGAAGTAACGGCTGGAGTAAGGTTCTTTACAAAGACGGACCGGATGAGCCCTATAAAATCGCATATATGAACTCAATTTATCTTGAAACACTTGAGGCTAATGATGATGACCTTAAAAAGCTTTCAGACTGGATTTCTTCAAATGTGTATACAGATACTGAAGAATTAACAGGTCTTGTTCCGACGAATAACAGCGGCAGTAACGGCTTTTCCTCAACTGTTGATATAAAGTCAAATAAAAGAGTTGAGGAAATGAGAGGAAAAGAAAGAACTGTTAAGCTGATGTACAATTTAAAAGCAACTTCAAAATATGCCGGTACAGATAAAACAGCGGCAGAATATGATATTGAAGCTGAGCTGATTTTTAAGGATAAGCAAAAACGCTGGGATGTTAAAAGCGTCAGCCGTACCTATAAATCAGACGGTATGATATATAAGGAAGCCCTCGAAAATAACGACAAATACTCTGCTTCAAAGGGCGATAAATATTTTGTGTTTGACCTGAATGCTGACGGTAAAAACGAGGTTGTTATGTCAAGCGGCAAAAACTACACAGTTTACAGACTTGACGGTGAAAAGCCCAAAAAAGCAGGTGAATTTTCAACCGGTGGCAATACACTTTATACTGATGGTAGCAAGCTGTATTATCTTCAGGAGAAAAAAGAAATAAAGGTTGAAACATCTGTAGTTGAAAAGCCTGCCACAACTGAAGCACAAAGCGAAAATACCACAGACGAAAACGGTGTTGAAGCTTATGCCGAAGCAGCTGAGGTGGCAGCTGTAGCTGAAGTGGCTACTGTTACTGAGGTTGTTGAAGTTACAAAGGAAATCACAAAAACAACAGCTGTGTATATTACCTTGGACGGCAACAAGATCAAGACAGACAAAAAGGATGTAACCGATAAAAAAATTGAGAAAGAGACTGTGGCTACATTCAGTGTAAACGATTTCTCAGGACTCAGATTCTGATTGCAGAGTGGGTGATTAGTATGAAAATTTTGTATTATGCAATAACAGACAGCGGAAAAGAACGAAAAGAAAACCAGGACAGATACATAGTGCCTTCTGAAAGCCCTGCTTCAGGAGTTTCGGAAATTACAGAGCTGCCTGCAATTTTTGCAGTTTTTGACGGTATGGGCGGTGAAGAGCATGGCGGTGAAGCAGCTCAGATTGCTCTTGAAGCCGTAAAAAGGATAAGTGATTATAACAGCTGTGACCTTAAAAGAATGAATCACATTATCAACAATGTTCTTTGCCGTTATATGAAGGAAAACGGAATTGAAAGAATGGGAACAACCTCTGCCTTTCTCAAAATCAAAGAAGAAATGGCAGTGGCTTGTAATGTAGGCGACAGTAGTACCTACAGATTTTCAGAGGGCAGAGTTTATAAGCTTACCGAAAGCCATTCTATGAATTTAGGTGCAAAGCGTGTGCTTACGCAGCATCTCGGTATACCTCAGGAAGAAATGATACTTGAGCCCTACGGCTGCAGATGTGACTTCAGAAAGGGTGACGTGTTCCTTCTGTGCACAGACGGACTTACTGATATGGTAGAGGAAAAAAGAATTTTTGAAATTATTGCCGCAAGTGAGTTTGAAAGTATGGGACAAAGCCTTATTGATGAAGCACTGAAAAACGGCGGACGGGACAATGTTACTGTAATATTATGTAAAATTGACTGAGGGTAAAAATGAACATTATAGAAAAAACATGGAGCGGTTGGAAAATAAAAGAGGAAATCGGCAGAGGCTCATATGGCACAGTGTATAAGTGCTTCAAAGAAGAAAAGGGAAATACTGAGCACGCCGCTGTCAAGGTAATCTCAATACCGCAAGGAGATTACTCCGAGGATGCCGAAAAAATGAGCAGCGAAGAAAAAAGGCTGTACTATAAGGATATTGCTGATGAGCTCATTAAGGAATTTGAAATACTTAAGGAGCTTAAGGGCACAAAAAATATTGTTGAGATTTATGACGCTGAGGTAGTCCAAAAGGAAGACGGTGTAGGCTGGTATATTCTCATAAGAATGGAGCTTCTTACAGCCTTTAACATCTATTCCAAAAACAGAAAATTTACTGAAGCTGAGGTTATTAAGCTTGGTCTTGATCTCAGCAGTGCTCTGTCAGTGTGTCATAAGGCTAAAATTGTTCACAGAGACATCAAGCCCGAAAACATCTTCGTTGACGATGAGGGTAATTTCAAGCTTGGCGATTTCGGTGTTGCAAAGCAGATGGAGAAAACACAGGGCTCAATGTCCATTAAGGGTACATACAGCTATATGTCACCGGAGGTTCTTGGCGGTAAGAGAAGTGACGGCAGGGCAGATATGTATTCCCTTGCCTTGGTTATGTACAAGCTTCTCAATAACGACAGATTGCCCTTTCTTGACCCCAACAAGGTGATAATAAGATACAATGAAAGACAGGCAGCCTTTGAGAGAAGAATCAAGGGTGAAGATCTGCCGGAAATTCCAGGTGTAAGCAAGGAAATCAATGCAGTGATCCTCAAGGCCTGTGCATTTAAAAATATTGACAGACAGAAGAATATTGACGAGTTCAGCGATCAGCTTGTGAAAATTCTCAAGGGTCAGAAAATAAGAAAGAATCCGAAAAAATCCACAGTAAAAAAGGCTTGCTCCGTAATGCTGGCTGTGGCTTTACTTGCTGTGTCAGGTGCATTTGCTTATGCTTATCTGGAGATGGGTCTTTTCGACAAGGTTGAAATAAGCTCAGAAAAGCCTGAGGTTATCAGCCTCAGAGCAAACGAAAACGGAATAACAGAAGACAGCATAGATAATAAATATCTCTACAAGGATGAAAGTGGTATTTATCTTTATGATAAAGCTGCTGACAAAACAGTGCTTATCAGTGAAGAAAGCTCTTCAGGTGCAGCCTTTGACGGTGAAAAAGTTGTTTATACAAAGTCAGCTGAAGAAGGCCTTGATGGTGCTTCAGAAAACAAATGCACATTTGTGTTTTATAATATTGACACAGGAGAGGTAGAAACAAAAAATGTTTCGGACAGAGAAAGTGTAAAAACTGTTGATATAATATATTTTGACGATGAGTATGCACTTTGTAAGGCTGAAACTGAAAGCGGTGAGCTGAAGCTTTGGTCATACAATATGGCAGATAGCAACCTTGTAAGACAAAGTGATTTAAAGAATGATACTGTTCTCTCTTATAAGAATAATGCTTTTTATGCAACCGACAGAACAGATGCTACCAATGTTTCTTCAGCACGCATTTTCCATGTGGATAAAGCAAGTAACTCTGCAGAATCAAAGGTTCTCTTTGATGAAAAAGCAGTGTTCTGCAAGAACGATTATCTGTATTTCCTTGCTTGTCCTACCAGTGGAAAAATTAAGCTCAACAGATACGCAATAAACAGCAACGAAAAGCCGGAAACCGTATGTGTTATTGATGTGGAAGCTGAAAAGCTTATTGACGGCACAGTTACAGTTATGGCTATGAACGACAAATATATCTGTCTTAAAGACGGAGAAGAATATTTACTCTGGTCAAATGCTGAACGAAAGATGAAGAGCATCACAATTAAAGAAAAGCACGGAGAATTAGCAGAAATTTTTGTGGAGCCGGAGCTTACAGACAGAATTGTTGTTTCCTTCAGAAATGAAGCGTCATACGATTATTGTGAGATACTGAAAAACGGAAGCCTGAAATTTTTAAACAGCATAGCCTTTGATGAAGAAGCTGATGCTGTGGGCGATACTGTATATTCGGTAATTGAAGCTGAAGAAAAAGCTCTTAAGGTTTATGATATGCTTGACAAGCAGAACTGAGGTGTAATTGTGGACTATAATGTATCAGATCTTGATTTTACGATAAAATCTGAAGAGGATTTTTATGACACCGTTGATATGGGTAAATTTGTTGACGAGGATGCTGAGCTTATATATAAGCATCTTCACAATAAAATGAAAATAATTCCCTTTGGTAACTATCTTAAAAGATACATATTCAAAAAAGCTGAGTTTGACGGCAGAATAGAGGATGTGGATATAAGAGAATACCAGGAAATTATAATAAGCTCTTTTGCTGAAAATAATACACCTAAATCATTTGAGCCTACCTCATCAAAGCTCAGCGCATTATCAAAAAACTGGCTCACTCAGACTGCTGTAAAAAGACAAACTATTTTTCTGCTGGGCTTCGGGCTGAATATGAGTGCAGCCGATGTTTCAAAATTCCTGACACATGCTCAGGGTGAGCGTGATTTTAACTTCAAAAATCCCTTTGAGGTTATTTGCTGGTACTGCTATAAAAACGGCTACAAATTTCCTAAGTTTACACAGCTTATGGAAATGTATGAGGGCCTTCCTTACGGCAAAAATGCAATTGTAAGCGATTCAACAATCGGCATCAGAGACCTGTTTTACAACATCTCAACTGAAGACGGTCTTATGCAGACTCTTGCAGAGCTTAAATATGAAAATCAGGGAAAGCTGTTCAGCGTCAGTGCCAAGAAGAGCTTTGACGAGCTTTACGGTAAGGTTAGAGCAATAATTGCAGAGGAGTATACCCGTGAGGGCTATGAAAAAGCAAAATCCGCTGCAAGCGAATACATAGAAAAGCAAGGCGAATCAATGGCTTTTTCTTATGGCAGTAAAATGGAAAAATACAATCGTATTCTTTCTGAAGCAAAGACCTACACTGCTGATGATATAACTGAAGCCGATGTAGAGAAATATCTCTGCTGCGGTATTCCTTTTGACGGTAAGGGTAATCTTCTTAAATTTTCAAAATCCACCCTTTATGGACACCTCAGCAACAAGAGAATGAGCAGACAGCACATTCATGAAATTCTTGCTGAAAAGACAGAGGTGGACAGATTCGACCTTATTACGCTGTGCTTCTTCATTCACGCGATGGATGAAGCTGTAACCAACAGTAAAACCCGCTATATCGAATTTGTTGATGACATCAACCGTATACTTGAAAATTGCTGTATGGGTGAGCTGTATGTGGCAAATCCCTATGAATGCTTCCTTCTTATGTGCATACTGTCAGAGTGGCCCATGGGCGCATATTCTGATGTTTTCGAAAAATCGTATGAGGAGTAAGTGGGGGATATACGGAGTCGGTTAAATTCCGGGTACATATAATGTAATAGTAAGCCTCTTTATTTAAAATTAAGTTATACAGCATACAAAAAACACATCCCGCTTTCCAGTGGGATGTGTTCAACTATTTTATTATACTTCAAGCGCAATTTTGCCTTGCCGTCCATGAAAGGGAAGGGGACCGCTTCAGCGATGGGAGGGTCTGCACTTTGCACTTTGCATTTCAATTATTCTTCCGGTGAAAAGCTGTCCTTGCCAACACTGCAAAGGGGACATTCAAAGTCATCGGGAAGGTCAGCGAAAGTTGTGCCGGGTTCGATACCAAGCTCTTCAAGGCCTTCATCCTCGTCGTATTCCCAACCGCAAACGTCACATACATACTTCATAATTAAAATCTCCTTTTCGATTAGTTTTCTATAGGGATATTAATAGCATTATAACTATGTTTTGTCAATAGAAAATCAAAATTTATTTAAAAAAATCACACGACTTTATCTGACAAGTTATTTTGTACAAAAAAACACTCCAAGATTTGTTAATAGGTACAATTGACATAGTGTTTATACTAATGATAAAATTATATGATTATTTAAAAGGAGGTATTTTCTCGTGACAGAAAAAACCAATAAAAAGTACATGAAAAAATCCGAAATCATTACCTTTGGTATCGGACTTTTCGGTGTTGCTTTGCTTACAGGCTGGATGCCTGACTACACTGCAACCTATTTTGCAGATTTTGCTTTCAAGGGTAAGGGCTTTGACCCGGATACAATGTCCAGTATGATTTCAATGGTTTTCCTTGTTGCAGGTATCGTCGGTGCAGTGTGTGAGCTTGTAATCGGCTATCTCGTTGACAATACAAGAACAAAGCTCGGTAAGGTTAAGCCCTGGGTAGGCTTCGGTGTAATTCCTCTTGCACTTATTTCAATGCTTGTTTTTGTTGCACCAAACACCAATAACCAGACCCTTGCTATTATCTGGATGTTTGTTATTTACTCATTATACACAATGTTCTGCTGTGCTGTTGAAAGTCCGGCTAACTGCTTCGGTTCACTTTGCTCACCTGAACCCTCAGAGCGTTCAAGCGCAATTTCAATCGCTTCCTTCCTTCGTTCTGTAGGTCAGTCAGGCGGTATGGTTGTTGTTCTCGTTGTTGGTCTTATTATGAAGGCTGTTATGGGTAATCAGCAGTTCAAAAACGCTGAAGGTCAGGGTCTTGACCTTGTAATTTCAACAGCTATCTGTGCTCTCGGTCTTATCCTTTTCACAATGATTTTCTTTGCTAACAACAAGGAAAGAGTTCCCTTCACTCAGGAAAAGGTAAGCCTTAAGGATGCAGTTAAGGTTGTTTTCACTAACAAAAACCTTCTTATGGTATCTCTTACAAAGCTTGCAGGCTTCGGCAGAGGTGTTTACGGAACAGTTTCTCTTTACATAGCAATTTACCTTTTAGGCTCAAAGGACCTTAAGTTAGGCCTTCTTCTTCCTATGGGTATCGGTACAGCAGTGGGTACACTTCTAGTAAACATTGTGCTTAAGAAATTTTCAACAAAGCAGACCTTTATCCTCTTCAGCCTTTACGGTGCATCATCACTTACAATTCTTTTCCTTGTTTCAAAGGGTGTAGGCTTCAACGACGGACTTATTATTCCCTTCCTTGTGCTCAACTTCTTCTGCGGTCTTCAGCACGGTAACACCAACGTTACTCCCAATATTATGATTGCAGACTGCGTAGACGAAATTGAATACAAGACAGGTAAGCGTCAGGAGGGTCTTGCTTACGCAGGCTACGGACTTTTCTCAAAAATCGCTTCAGCCTTCACAAAGGCTCTCGGTCCCTGGCTTCTTTACACCTGGTCAGGCTATATGGTATCAACCGATGCAAATGTGGCATATGCTCAGCAGACAGACGGTACTCTTAACAAGCTTCTTATGATTTACACAATAATCCCTGCAATTTTCGTTGTGCTTCAGGCAGTGCCCATTCTCTTCTACGATATGGTTGGCGAAAAGAAGAACAAGATTACAAAGGCTCTTATTGAACGCAGAGAAGCTAATAATGCTGAAAACGCTTAAGGAGGTTATATAATGGCTAAGAAAGAAAAAAACTTTAATATAAAGCTCTACGCAGTTGTAACCTTTATCGGAATTGCTGCAGCACTTTTCCTTATTACATTCACAACCTTCAAGGCTAGATATACCGCCTTTCATCCCGAGGCAGTAGCAACTGCTTATGTTGACACAATTGTTCAGACAGGCGACGGATATAACGCATACAAGAACACACTTCTCAGTAAGAATCAGAAGTATGGCGATTTTATCCGAAAATACTATATGTATCCCGTTATCTACAGAGATGCAGATTATACTCCCGATGCAGACACAGAGACTCTTAAGGGCTATAATGACGAAAGCTACAAGGGTGAAAAGACTCTCAGCGACGACGGTTCTCTTCAGGGTCAGCTTATTGATGCAATGTATCCCGTTTATGAAAAGCTTATGAGTGAAAACTCAGGCTGGGACAGTTATGATGTTATTTTCAGGAATTACTTTGCAGCACTTGTAATTGCCCGTGGAGCAATTTTCGGTGACAGCTATATGACAGACGAAATCATGTTCACTGCTCTTGAAGCAAACGTAAGAACCTACGGTGAAAAGCTTACAGGTACTGAGGATGAATTTGACGAAAATTCAGGTGTGCAGACCTCCTTTAAATCTGAGGGTAAATATCAGAAGGCTTACGGTGAGGATTTCAAGCTTAAAACTGTATGTGCTGCTATTGAGGATATTGAAATTGAGTCCTTCAAGGCTGAGCTTAATGCAGAGCTTAATGCAGAGCTTCTTGCAACCTACGGCATTACTGCTGATGAAATTACCGAAGTAAAAGCGGCTTCAGTTGAGGCTTATGCAAACGAAAGCCTTGTTTCAGAGTGTAAGGTTACAGTTGTTAAAATCGGTGCTTCATGGTATGTATACAGCCCTGTAACAGACACAACTGCACTTTACAGCTTCTATATCGCAGAATAAAAACAATAACATAATAAATCAGTTAAAAAAGGAGACAGAATTATGAAACTTCCATCATATCCCGTGATTACAGTTGACCCCTTTTTCAGCATCTGGTCAAGAAGCGAAGCGCTTAATGAAAGTGATACCTGCCTCTGGTGTGGAATCAGAAAGCCTATCAAGGGTACAGTAACCTTTGACGGTGTAACCTACCGTTTTCTCGGTGCTGGTAATGAGGAGATTATCCCTCAGACAAAAACTGAAATTCTTCCCTATATTTCAGAATACACCTTTGAAAACGATAAGCTCAGACTTATTCTCAAAACCTGGTCACCCCTTCTTCTTGATGATTTCCACCTTCTTGCAACACCTGTTGCTTACTTTGATGTTGAGGTGCAGAATCTTACAGGTGAGGAGAAGGCAGTTTCAGTTTCAATTGAAGCTTCAGAGGAGCTTTGCTATGACCGTAAGGTTAAGGAAACTGTTTGCTACACCTCAAACTTCAGTGGCTTTACATACGCAAAAATGGGCAGAACAAAGCAGAATCCTATTTACATTTCAGGCGACGGTGTTTCAGCTGACTGGGGTTACTATCTTATTTCAGGCGGCACAGCTTCAGCATCACGCCACGGAATCAAATCAACACATACTCTTAATGTAAACAAGGTTCAGCGTTTTTCAACCCTTATGGCTTATGACGATATTTATTCAATTGAATACTTCGGTGAAAAGCTTAAGGGTCTCTGGACAGAGAAATTCGCTTCAATTGAAGAAGCCCTTAAATACTGCACAGACAACAGAGCAGAGCTTCTTAAGAGAATCAAGGCTCAGAATGAGCTTATTCTTAAGGACAGTAAGGAATTCGGTGAGGATTATCAGAAGATTCTTTCAGCAGCAGCAAGACAGGTGCTTGCGGCTCATAAGCTTGTAAGAAACGGCAAGGGCGAGCTTCTTTATATGTCAAAGGAATGCCACTCAAACGGCTGCATCAACACTGTTGACGTTTCATATCCTGCACTTCCTATGTATCTTCTCTACGCTCCCGAGCTTGTAAAGGCTATGTGCACCGGTATTTTCACCTTTGCTAATATGCCCTTATGGAAGGCTGATTATGCTCCTCACGATATCGGTCGTTATCCCTGGGCAGACGGTCAGGTTTATGCTCTGGCTCCTGCACATCATCTTCCTCACCACAGAATCAGCTACCGCAAAGTTTATAAAAAGAAGTCAATGAACATTTTTATGCCTCAGTTCCAGATGCCTGTTGAAGAATGCGGTAATATGCTCGTTATGGCTTATTCTTACTACCAAATGACAGGGGATAAGGACTTCTTAAGGGAAAACTATGGTCTTCTTCTTAAGTGGGCTAATTTCCTCAAAAACAAGGGAATTGACCTTGATAACCAGCTTTGCACTGACGACTTCGCAGGTCACAGCAAGAGAAATGTAAACCTTGCAATAAAGAGCATTATGGGCAGAGCTTGCTTCAACAGAATATGCGATGCTATCGGTGCTGCCGACAACAGCCTTGAAGAGGCAAAGGCAGACGCAGAAAAGCTTATTGCTCTTTGCGGAACTGACGGTTATCTTCCCTTTGCACTTTCAAAGAAGAACTCATGGAGCCTTAAGTACAATATGGTATGGGATATTGTTTTCGGCTTCAACATCTTTGATGAAAAGCTTTACGAGGCTGAAACAATGAAATACAGAGATGAGCTCAACAAGTACGGTGTACCTCTTGATTCAAGAAAGGACTTCACCAAGACTGACTGGATGCTCTGGGCTGCATGTCTTGATAAAACAGGTGAGAATGTCAAGTCATTCTCAAAGACAATTGTTGATTTCCTTGCTGAAAGCGAAAGCAAGGTATGCTTCTCAGACTGGTACGACACAAAAACTGCAAAGCAGTGCGGCTTTGACCACAGAACTGTTCAGGCAGGCTTATGGATGCCGGTTTTAAATGCAAAATGCAAAGCGCAGAATAACTGACGAAAAGGCAGAGGGTTTCCTCTGTCTTTTTTGTTTTCGGATATGTGAAGACAAGTGTCTGTTCTCCGATTTTCTGAACAATCAACAAAAAATTCATATTTAAATACCTTGACAACTCCGGCGCTAACTGATATAATACTAACGCAAAAATGAATACTTCCTTATTAAGAGTAGCTGAGGGAACAGGCCCTTTGAAGCTCGGCAACCTGCATTTGCAAGGTGCTAAATCCTGCGGTAAAGACCGGAAGATAAGGCTTTTATCTACGGTTACTCTGCGCAGTGACCGTATTTTTATTTGTTAAAAATCAAACTATATTATAAAGAAAGAAGGATATTAAAATGGCAAAATTTCTCTTCACATCAGAATCCGTAACAGAAGGCCATCCCGACAAAATCTGTGACCAGATTTCAGATGCAGTTCTCGACGATATCTATGCTCATGACCCTATGGCAAGAGTAGCTTGCGAAACAGCTATCACAACAGGTCAGGTGCTTGTAATGGGCGAAATCACTTCAGCTCACAAGCCCGATGTTTCAAAAATCGTAAGAAGCGTAATCAAGGACATCGGTTACGACCACAGCGATAAGGGCTTTGATTGCAACACCTGCGGTGTTCTCGTTGCTCTTGATGAGCAGTCAGCTGATATCGCTATGGGCGTTGATAAGTCAATGGAGCTCAAAACAGGCGATGAGGATGCATATAACCTCCACGGTGCAGGCGACCAGGGTATGATGTTCGGTTATGCTTGCGACGAAACAAAGGAACTTATGCCTCTTCCCATTTCACTTGCTCACAAGCTTACAAAGCAGCTTTCAAAGGTAAGAAAAGACGGCACACTCGGTTATCTTCGTGCAGACGGTAAGAGCCAGGTAACAGTTCAGTATGAAGACGGCAAGCCCGTTGCTGTAACTGCAGTTGTTGTTTCTTCACAGCACAGTGCTGATGTTGAGCTTGACCAGATCAGAGCTGACATTGAAAAGTATGTAATTCTTCCCGTTATTCCCGCTGAGCTTATGACAGCAGACACAAAGATTTATGTTAACCCCACAGGCAGATTCGTAACAGGTGGTCCTCAGGGTGACAGCGGTCTCACAGGCAGAAAGATTATCGTTGACACATACGGCGGTTATGCCCGTCACGGTGGCGGTGCATTCTCAGGTAAGGACCCCACAAAGGTTGACCGCAGTGCTGCTTATGCTGCAAGATATGTTGCTAAGAATGTTGTTGCTTCAGGCATCGCTTCAAAGTGTGAGGTTCAGCTTGCTTATGCAATCGGTGTTGCCCGTCCTGTTTCAGTAATGGTTGACACCTTCGGCACAGGTAAAATCAGCGACGAAAAGATTTCAGAAATCGTAAACAAGGTGTTTGACCTTCGTCCTGCTGCAATTATCGACACACTTAAGCTTCGTGCTCCCATCTACCGTCAGCTTGCTGCTTACGGTCACATCGGTAGAGAAGACCTTGATGTACAGTGGGAAAAGACTGACAAGGCAGAAGAAATCAAGGCTCTTGCAAACGCGTAAGACTTACGATAAAAGCTTAAGAACAACACTTTTAAAATAAAGAAAAAATATGATAAAAACCGTTGTAAATGCAAAAAAGTTTCGGCTGATACAACGGTTTTGTTGTTTTTATTACGGTAGGGACACGGGTTGCCGCGTCCGTTTAACCGTTTCGGGTTAATTGGGTTGTTGTGGTTTGTTGCGGACACGGCGAGCCGTGTCCCTACTGTAACGAATTTGTTGGTTTTGATATGTTGGTCAGGCGAACTGGCAGTGCGCCCTACTGTATCGCTGATTAATTTGTTTTTTTACAGCTCCTTTAACATTGTTGTTCTTGCACATTTCCCGAAAGTCTGATGACATATGTATTAAAAACAATTAATGTTTTTTGCTTTTATACTTGATTAATTTTTTAAAATATGTTACAGTATTACCAATAATGGAATTCTCTGCTTATATTAGAGAAAGGATGAATCAAATGAAAAAAGCGTTATCTTTATTATTATCAATTCTTATGGTATTCACTGCTTTTGCAGTGGCAGTACCTTTTGCTTCAGCTGAGGATGAGCTTCCTCCTGTAATTGAGGCTTTCACAAGCCCGGAAGAGGCTTTTTATCCCGAGAAGGCTGAAATTACTCAGGTTGTTTTTGCAGACCTCAATAAGGTTTCAGCACCCGCTACAGCTATGGAGGTTGGTCGTGATGACAAGTCAGCTGTAAAGGCTTGGATTGTTTCTCAGGATGATGTAAAAATCCTCTATATTGCAGGTAAGGGCGGTGTTACACTCAACCCTTATTCAACATCTCTTTTTGAAGGCTTTACAAAGCTTAAGGAAATCAGCTTCTCAAATGTTGTAAACACATCAGCTGTAACCTCAATGGAAAAGATGTTCAAAAACTGCACATCACTTGAGACTATTGATTTAAAGAATTTTGACACAAGCAGTGTTACAAACTTCAGCGAAATGTTTATGGACTGCACAGCCTTAAAGGGCAGCCTTGACTTAGGCAGTCTCGAAATCAACAAGGCTACAACTCTTGCAAGAATGCTCAGAGGCTGTAAGGCTCTTGAAGAGGTAAGAATTGACAACTGGTACTTCGGTGCTGACCTTACAGATATGACAGAGCTTTTCAGCGGCTGTACAGCTCTTAAGAAGGTTTACATCTACGATATCGGCTATCACTACCGCAGCAAGCCCACTCAGACAGCAATGTACTATGCAGTGCCTTCAGGTCTTGAATTCCACGATAACAACAATATCGGCACAGATTCTGAGCCCTGGGTAAGATACTTCAGAGAAGCAGACGGTGCACAGCTTATTTTCGATTATCCTGAAAACTATGTTGTTGCTGTTGATCCCGAGGTTCTTCCTATGATTAAGGGTCAGACAAAGGCTATCAGCTACAGAATTCTTCCTAAACCCGAAAACAGCACAGTAAAAATCAAGTCATCAGACAAGAGTGTTGCAACTGTTGACGCAGAGGGTAATGTATACGCAGTAAGCTTAGGTGAGGCTACAATCACAATTACTAATGTTACTGTTGATAACGGTGTTAAAAAAGTAAGCGAAGGCATTTGCCTTGTTAAGGTTGTTGCTCCTCAGGAGAATGATGTTTTCGATATCACCTTCGAAAAGCCCGAAGGCGTTGAATACTTCCAGGTTTCAAGTGACGGTGGTGAAAGCTACATTCCCGTTCATGGCGGTACATTCAGATACGTTAAGGACACAAAGCTTATTGTAAAGGCTTACGGAACTGCAATTGCTTATGTTTTCCAGGTTGACGGCAAGGATATCGAAAGCCAGTATGACAACCGTCTTGACCTTACAGTTGACAAGAACAAGACAGTATCAGTAAGAGTTATTGATGCACCCTCAGGTGAAGAAACAGTAAGCTTCTTTGAAAAGATTGCACAGTGGTTCAGAGATTTGTTTGACAAACTCTTCGGTTGGATGAAGTAATTACAAGGACACGGTAGAACAAGCCGTGTCCTTTTCTGTTATTAAAAAATTTACTTGCTTTTTTCTGTACTACATATTAAAATAAGAAAAAAGGAGAGATGTATATATGAAGAAGGACAACGAGAAAATTATAAAAATACTGCAGCTTTGCTCAGTGGTTTTTATGCTTGCTATGGTAGGTACAATGCTTGTGCTTATAAATAAGTTTGATATCAATATCGAAAATGCGGCACATCTTTCAACCTACATAAAGGGTGGAACATTTACAATTGCATTAATAATTATCGCTTTCACTATAATAAAATCCTTTGCCCTTGTTTTTCCTCCGGCAGTAATTTTTGCCGTTTCAGGGCTGCTTTTTGATAATCTGTGGGTGGCTGTGCTGGTTAACTTTATCGGTGTTGCTCTCAGCGTTATTATGCCGTATTACCTTGGCAGATTTACGGGCAAGGATATGCTTGACACCCTAAAAAAGAAGTTTCCTAAAATCAAAAAGCTTGACGATTTTGCAGGTCAGAATGAGTTTATGGTGGTTTATGTTGTCAAGGCCTCAGGCGTTATACCCTCAGACCTTATGAATGTTGTTTACGGTGCAATGAACATCAATTTTATGAAGTATTTCATCGCTTCAAACATAGGTATGCTGCCCTTTAATATTCTTTTCACTCTTCTTGCCAACAAGGGTGACCTTTCAAATCCGTACAGTCTGCTTTACATCATACCGATTCCCGTTTTCGTTGTGATTATGAGCGTTGTAGTAAAGAAAATGACAAAGAAAAAAGAAGGAGAAAACAAATGAAAAAGAGTAAATTAATAGTTGGAATTATTTTTTGCATAGCTCTTTTAGGCTGTGCAGCTTACGGAATTTACACACAGATTGGTGCAATTGATTTCGGTGAAATCACAATTGAAGCACCCGAAAAAAGCGAAAACGCAATCAGAGTTATGTCCTATAATGTAAGATGTGCAAACGACGGTGAACAGACAATTACCAACCGTTCAAAGGTAGGTCTTGCAGTGCTTGAAGCTTATGCACCTGACTCCTTCGGTGTTCAGGAATGCACACCCAGATGGAAGAGGATTTTTGCATACAACCTTGGTGATAAGTATGCATGCGTAGGCAGATCAAGAGATTTTTACGGTCCCTTTACCGAGTACAGCTCAATTTACTACCTTAAGGATAAGTATAACCTTATTGACAGCGGCACCTTCTGGCTCAGCGAAACACCTGAAAAGGCATACACAAAAAGCTTTGACAGCACCTGCTACAGAATTGCTTCCTGGGCACTTCTTGAAAACAAGGAAACAGGAGAGAGATACACTCACATCAACACCCACCTTGACCATGTTCTTGAATCTACAAGACAGTCACAGATGGAGGTTCTTATTGAGTGCGTGAAAAAGGTGACAGGTGAGGCTCCCGTTGTAATGACAGGCGATTTTAACGATTACGAGGGTAGTCCCGTTTATAATGTTGCCTGCGAAAGCTTCAACGATGCAAGATTCGTTGCAAAGGACAGCGACACCGGCAGAACCTTCACAAAGTACGGCAAGTATGAGGAGGACGGTGAGGGTGCAATTGACTTCATTTTCACTGACAAGGACTTAACTGTTGAAACCTACAAGGTTATCCGCGACACAGTCAAGGGCATTTATCCCTCAGACCATTATCCCATTGTTGCTGATATTGTTATGTAAACCTTAAGTAGAGTTGAGAGTTGAGAGTTGAGATGTGGGGAGCAAAGCTCCGATTGTAGACCCCTCTGTCACTTCGTGACATCTCCCCTTTCAGGGGCGACAAGGTATGGTTTGAGGATTATAGCCGTTTCAATTTGTATTAAAACCTTTATATTCATACCGCCTAAGCAGATTGATATGACGGAGAGGTTTAAAATCAACTCTTTACCCATTTAATCTCAATTAACTCCGCAGACGATTGCTTTCTGTTTGCTGAAGATAAACCTGCGACCACATCTTAACTCTCAACTCTCAACTCTTAACACTAAAAAAAGAACTGCTTTGTGCAGTTCTTTTTTATCTTATTAAATCAATAAAGTACTTGAAATTTAAGAAAAAGAGAGTATAATGAAATTTAAGAAAATAGCGTACAGCTATGCAATCGGAAAGGATATGAAAAATATGAAAAGAAAACTCAGACAGCTTTTATCACTTGCACTCGTGGTGCTGATGCTTCTTTCAGTTGCACCGGTTACTACCTTTGCACTTCAGGAAGAGGTGTATGACTATTCAATCGAAGGCGACACAGCTTATTATAATGCTGATGATGTGCCTGATTATCAAAGATTCCGCTTCTTCAGTTTAAGAAAAACAGAATTTGACGGCTGCTTCGGCAACCAGCTTGACACCGAAAGCAAGAGATTCTACGACGCAATAGTTGAAAACTATGTAACAAACAGAAATTACGGTGAATTTACTTATAATCTTTCAGCTGATTGCTGCTATGTACTTCAGTACAGCAAAAGTGCGGGCGATTATATTAATCAGAATGAGCTTGATGAGATTTACTTTCCTATAGTCTGTTCAACAGTTTTTGATGCACACGATGCTTTCCTGAAGGATTATCCTGAAATTTTCTGGATGAGAAGTGCATCATTTTCAACCGAGTATAAGACTGCTCCAAATATTGCACAGCAGAATGACCCGAATGCAGATATTATTGATGTAACAATTTATACTACAATTACTTTTAAGCCTAACGAAATTTACACTGATGCTCATAATGATATTGAAGACTTTGATAACAGTGTTAATGCTGTTGTTAATGAGCTTGCTGCTTGTTTTGACAGTTTAGGTTCTGAAATTACAAGAAAAGACATGCTTTTGTATATGCATGACTATATCGCTACTAACTCAGATTATGACCACGAAAGCTTAAGTGATCCCACAGATCTTGCAGCACATTCAGCACAGCCTTTCTTTATAGGTGACAAGCTTCACGTTTGTGAGGGATACGCAAAGGTTTTTAAAATTCTCTGCGACAGATTTGACATTCCCTGTGTGCTTATTTCAGGTAAAACAAAAGATCATAATTATCCCGATGATCGTACTTTAGATGGTGGTCATATGTGGAACTATGTTCAGATGGAAGACGGCAAATGGTATCTTATTGATATTACATGGGATGACCAGTCAGTAATTTATTATAACTATTTCCTTGCAAATCAGAACACAAAAGGCTTTTACTTTGATACAATTGCTGAAGAAAGATATGAAACCTACACTTTTTCAAAATATACTGTTAACGATGAAGTAGTTGTAGGTAAAGAGTTTGTTTATCCTGAATTCAGCAGTGAAGAATATGTGGTACATATTCATAATTACACAGTGATAAAAATAAATCCTTCTTGTACAATAGAAGGTTGCACAATATACACTTGTGACTGCGGTTATACATATAATGATAATTATGCAGGCAAGCTTCCTCACACAGAAATCCTTATTCCCGGTACTGATTCAACCTGTACAACAGCAGGTAAGACAGAGGGTAAGAAGTGTTCAGTATGCGGTACAGTTACCGTTGAACCTACTGTGAAGCCTCTTCTTTCACACAATTACACAGCTTCATCAGCTGTTGACGCAACCTGCACAGAAGACGGTTATACGACATATACCTGTACCGAATGCTCAGCAAGCTACAAGGATAACTATGTAAAGGCAAGCGGTCACAACTACGAAGAAGGCACCTGCACAAAGTGTGGCGAAAGCAAGGCAGATAACTGCTCACATATGTGCCATAAGAACAACTTCATCTGGAAGCTTCTCAAGTTCTTCTTCAAGCTGTTCAAAATTCAGCCCGTATGCGAATGCGGTGTGAAGCATTATTGATAATAAAAAAAGAACATCCCGCCTAATGCGGGATGTTCAGCTTGTCGAAAAAGTAAATTTTGACAAGCTGTCAGACTTTCGAGAAATGTACAAGATGACCTTTTCTTTACCCCGAAGGCGTACATAGGTACTCCGAGAGG
>JBGVFK010000060.1:0-17011 GCA_045121075.1 Acutalibacteraceae bacterium
GTAGTAGAAATCTTCAATAATATTTGACATTATGTATTCCTCCATATCTGAGGAAATATATTAGAGTACGAAAGTTAGAATATGTATTGCCGGAGAACTACTTGTGTTATGAACATCCGTACCAGACCAGATCTAAAGATCTGGTTTTTATTTTTTTACTTCAGCGAACTTAAAGTCCCGTTTCTTTATTTATATAAACGTATTACGACACTCGCCACTTGACTTTTGTACCGCTAAATGTTAACATTAAGTTACTTTATTGAACAGGAGGCATTTTTTATGAAAAACTTTAAAAGAATCGTTGCCGTTCTGCTTACACTGGTTATGCTTTCAGGTTCATTTGTGTGTTTTGCAGTTGACGGCGAAAAACAGTATCACAACTATGACAAATACCTGCTTCTGGGTGACAGCGAAGCAAGCGGCTTCACAGACTTTGAGTACAGAATGACCGAGTTTACTTACGCTCCCGGTTCATACTCAGACTTCCTTGCTCAGGATCTTGGTGCAGAGCTTATTCCTATGGCTTGTCCCGGATTCAGAACAATTGAGCTTCGTTATATGCTGGAAGACGACTATCAGCCCGATGACCCCTATCTTTTCAGAAAGGTTCCTCATTCATCAATTCAGGAGCTTGTTGATCAGATTCCTAAAATGCGTAAGGCTGTAGCTGAGGCTGACCTTATTACTATCGGTATCGGTGGTAACGACTGGGGTGCTTATCTCGGTTGGGTAATGACAGACTTCCTTGAGGATAATCCCCTTCCCGAGGATTACAGAAATGCTCTCAGAGATTTCCTTGTTAACGCTGAGGTTGGCGACGATGTTATCAAAACAATTATTGAATTCGCTCAGATGTTCAACGCAATGGATGTTTTCCTCGACACTCTTCCCAGAGCGCTTGTTTATGCATTTGAAAATCTCCACGAAAACTGGGTGCACATTGTTGAAGATATCTATGCTATGAATCCCGATGTTACTCTCGTTGTTGTGGGTATGTTTGTTACTACATACAAAACCTCAAAGGATGCTCCTGAGGTTGTTATTGAACCCGACCCTGCAGCTGTTGAGTTTGAACAGATGATTATTGACTTCGGTAACAAGCCTATGGTTGACAATGAAGAAAAGTACGGCTACATCTATGTTGATACAAAGGGCACAGTTGTTGAAGAATCACATCCCACAGTAGGCGGTCACAGACACATTGCAAACAGAATTCTTGAAGAGCTTCCCGATGCAAGATTCCCCTTCACTGATGTTTCAATCAATAATCCTGCTTACAAGGCAATTGAATATATGTACTTCAACAACCTTATGAAGGGTGCTGACGAAACAACCTTCGGCGCTGATGCAAAGATTACAAAGGCTGAGCTTTCTGAGGTTCTTAACAAAATCACAGGCTCATACGCTATTGACGACAGTACAGATGAGGTTACAAAGCTTGAGCTTACTCTTGCAATTCAGAAGGCTTCAGGTAACAACGGCATTATCGACTTCTTCAAGAATATTATTTCAGTTGTGAAGCTTATCTTCTCAGGCTCAGCATTTGAAACAGTTACAAGAGCAAAGGCTGCAATTGACATTTATCAGATTGTAAGATACAAATAAACAGCACAAAAAAGCTACCGATACAAAATCGGTAGCTTTAATTTATTTTCCAATTATTGCCTTAAAAGAGCTTTTACCTCTTTCCCAAAGCTGAGTGAAGAAGTGTGAGTACCAGGCGTTTTTATCACTGTTTCCGTTAATATCAAAAGCCTTGAAGTGCTCATAATCATCCGTCCAGTTGAATGCACCGACATAAAGCCATGCATAACCCTCAAGATTATATTCTCTCTTAATCGTTGTACAGTCAGGGTCGATATAAAATCTCTGCTCAAATTCACCGTTCAGATAATCCTCAGGGTTATTACAGTCATAGGCAATAAGCACCCTTGTGCCGTCGTTTTCTGTGTAAGCACCTGTAAGAAGCACTGTATGACCTGAAGAAACAAAAATATCGCCTGAATAAAATGTAAAGAGAACTATATTGCCCTCTGCAACGGTATCATAAAGATTTTTAAGCTGAGAGGAATACACAGCTGAGCCCTTCTTTAAGCCGAAGTTTTCACAGAGAAAGCTACCTGCTGCTGACCACTGATAGTAGTTTACCTTACTTGCCACATCGGCACTGTTAGTGAAATCAGAAACACTGTCTATTCCCTTTTCGGGCTCCAGAACATCAATTGCACCGTAATGCTGAAGGAAGGCAAGGGTTGACATTCCGTAGCAGGAGCCGTTCCATTCCCAGTAAGGATAGGTTGCGAAAACTGCGTTAAGCCCTATAGCAATAGGATTAAGAGTGCCGAAAAGCTTATTTGTGTTTTTCTTCATCATATTATAATGAGCGTCACTCATATAGTAGCCGTCAAATTCTTCTGTATGGAAATCTTCATCTGAATTTGAAAAGCTGAGCACCTCATCAGACCTCAGAAGAAGCGGCATTTTCTGAGCCTTAAGGGTTATGTCCTCTTTTGGAAGAGCATCACCGCAGTAGTATCTGTTGCCGTTTTCATCCGTCCAGCAAATAAATGCGTTTTCACCGTCAAGGCAGAAGCCGTCAGTTCTCGCCTTTATATCAGCACTGCTGCTGTAATTGAAGGTCTTTTCATATCCGCACTCATCACAGCATTCATAGGTTACACAGATAGTCTCACCTGACGAAGGATCCTTTGGCGGAATTGGAATTACGATTACATTGCCTGTGGGCTTCGTGTCACCTGAGCCTTCAACGATATCCAATGCACTGAAATTAAAGGCACAAAGACTGAAAAGCATTGTTATAGTCATAATGACAGATAAAATTCTCAAGGCAGTTTTCTTCATTTTGCATCATTCCTTTCTTGTTTCAGTATAGCATAAAACTTTATTTACTGCAACAGAAAAAGCTACCGATTTTAAGTGTCGGTAGCTTTTAGTTTAATCCTCAACCATATTCTTAACCTTCTGCGGTACGGGTAAATCCTTAAAGCCGTAGAATTTTTTTGCGTTCTCACCAAGGATAAGCTTTTTGTTTTCCTCTGAGATTTCCTTTGTTTTTTCAATAAAGTCAAGGCTCATTTTGTATGTGATGGCTGTCATTGTGCGTGGATAGTCACTGCCCCACATCAGCTTATCATAGCCCACAAGTGAAGCCGCCTCATTAATTGCAGCTACTGCTGAAGGATAGGGATAAAACTCGCTGTTGAAAAGCCAGGTGATACCACCGCTTTCAATAAACACATTTTCGTGCTTTGCAAGCTTGATCTGCTCCAGCCAGTTTTCTCTTGTAACCATACCGAAGTGACCGATTGCAATTCTCAAGTCGGGAAACATCTCAGCAATTTTATGCATTTCTGAACATTGTTCATCACCGTCGGCAAGGTCAATTGAAATAAATTTGCCGTACCTTTCGGCAAGTTTGAAGGGCTCAAGGTGGTTAAGAAGATTCTTATCACCAAGACGGCCTGCACAGATTTTTATTCCGTCAAAGCCACTGATGTCGCCCATTTCCTTTTCCTCATAAAGCGCACAGATTTTTATTCTGTCGCTTTTGCAACTAAGCAGATACTCGTCCTGATTGCCGTCAATATACTCCTGAGTAATAACAGCACCTGAAACTCCCGCATAGTCCATATTAGCGAGAAAGCGCTCTGCAGTGTTTTCTCCGTCAGTCATATAAGGTGGCATCATCTGCTTGATTTCGCCGCCGAAATTACTTTTTCCTCCGCCTACATCATAAACGGGCTTGCCAGCCACTATGCCCTTTTGTTTTTTCCATAAATGTGCATGCGCATCAATAATCATAAGGTTACACCGTCCTTGAAAATTGCAATTTCACGATTGCCGAGAAGCTCGTTTTTGGTGGGCTTTCCGTCTGCAATTTCTTTAATAAGGCTGAGAAGCTCTTCAGCCTTTTTATCCTTTTCTTCACCAAAGGCAGAAAAATCAATCCAATGGGGCTTTTTAGCTGCAATGTTATCGTTTGAAGCAATTTTAACCGTTGGCACTGCTCCGCCTAAGGGTGTGCCTCTGCCCGTTGTAAAAAGCACCATATGGGCTCCTGCAGCAGAGAGATTAGTAACGGAAACAATATCGTTACCCGGGCCGTCAAGAAGGCTGAGACCTGGTTTTTCAACCTTTTCTCCGTATTGGAGCACATCAACAATTTTTGCAGTACCGCCCTTCTGTACACAGCCAAGAGATTTTTCCTCAAGGGTTGTAATGCCACCCTCTTTGTTACCCGGTGAAGGATTTTCCGATACGGGCTCACCGTGGTCCTTGAAATACTGCTTGAAGTTGTTTATAAGCTTTACGCTTTTTTGGAAAACCTCTTTTGTTTCACATCTTTTGAAAAGTGTGAGCTCTGCACCGAACATTTCAGGCACCTCTGTAAGCACACAAGAGCCACCCATAGCACAGATTTTATCGGTAAGCTTACCCACAACAGCATTGGCAGTTATACCTGAAAATCCGTCTGAGCCGCCACATTTAAGACCGATTTTAAGCCTTGAAACGGGCACTGTTGTTCGTCTGTCCTCTGAAGCAATTGCTTTCAGCTCTTCAATAAGCCTTGTGCCCTCGCTGATTTCGTCTTCGCAGTCCTGAACGGAAAGAAAGCGGATTCTTTTTTCGTTTATTTCACCGAGAATCTTTTTCATTTCGGGAATGTTGTTATTCTCACAGCCAAGTCCTAAAACAAGCACACCGCCTGCATTGGGGTGAGTGATAAGGCCCTTTAAAATCAGCTGAGTGATTTTCATATCGTCGCCAAGCTGACTGCAGCCGTATGGGTGAGAAAAGCAGATTGCACCCGTTTTTTCGCTGAGTATTTTTGCAATACTGTTGACACAGCCCACAGTAGGCACAATCCAGATATCGTTTCTGATACCGATTTCGCCGTTTTCACGCTCAAAGGCTTCGATTGTGAAAGGCTCTATGGGTGCAAGCTCAGAAAATTCGGGAGAATATTCATAGGAGAGAATATCTCCGAGCTTGGTTTTCATATTGTGAGAGTGAACATGTTCACCTTTTTTTATGTTTTCTGTGGCGTAGCCTATGGGATAACCGTATTTGATTATGTCACTGCCCTTTTCTATATCGCATAAGGCAGATTTGTGTCCCGTTGAAAGGCTTACAACCACATTGTCTTTTTCGTTTATTCTGACAGTATCCATTTAATTGTTTCCTTTGCACCCTGTGATTCGATTTTACTGTAATATGCTTCAACTTCATTTGTCATATCTGAAAGGTCAGTCTGCCACAGTGAAGCATCAGAAAGAATTTCGGCAATACTGCCCTTTTTCATTTTCTCTGTTACAGCTTCAGCATCCTCGGGTGTATCGTTTTTATAAAAGTAAATAAGACTTGCAAGTGAAAGAGTAAGGCACTTGGGATACTCGCCCTTCTGCTTTTTATATTCGAGCAAGGTAGGAAGCACTCTTACTGAAAACTTACTTACTGAATTAAGCGCAATTGAACGCCATTTGTGGCTGATAAAGGGATTTCTGAAGCGGTCAAACACACTTTCAGCAAAGCTTCTGCTTTCCTCATTGTCGCCGATTGTAGGCAGAATTTCTTCATTCATAGCCTTCTGAAGGAATGCGTAAGCAGCTTCGTCATTCATTGCCTCGCCTACAGTTTCAATACCTGAAAGAAGAGAAAGAGCAACAAGTGAGGTGTGAGCACCGTTAAGAATTCGCACCTTTATTTTTTTATAGGGCTTTGCGTCGTCTGTCCAGACTACATTGAAGCCTGCTTTTTTAAGAGGAAATTCCTTTTCAAAGTCGCCCTCAATAACCCACAGGTGAAAAATCTCTGCAGTGTCGAGATACTTGTCATCGGGATGAAGCTCTGCAGTTTCGTCACCGGGATAACCGGTAACAATACGGTCAACGAGAGTGTTAAGGAAGGTGTTTTCTGTGTTTACCCAGTTAACAAAGCCTTCAGGGAGCTTCCATAAATCTGCATACTGAAGAATGCACTTTTTAAGCGCATCACCGTTGTTGTCAATAAGCTCTGTAGGAAGGAAAACAAAGCCCTTCATTCCGTTTTCATATCTTTTATAGAGAAGTTGAGTGAGTTTTCCTGGGAAAGATGTGCAGGGCTTATCCTCAAATTTACAGCTTTCATCAAAGCTGATACCTGCTTCTGTTGTGTTTGAAACCACAAATCTGAAATCGGGATTATCGGCAAGAGCCATATATTCGTCAAAATATTTATAAGGGTCAACGCAGCGTGAAATGGACTCAATAAGGTAGTACTCCTTTTTGATTTCGCCCTTTTCTATGCCTCTGAGGTAAAGATTATATTTGCAGTCCTGAGCGTTAAGAAGAGCACATTTACCCCCTGCTCTGGGCTGAATTACAACTGCCTTACCCTCATAAAGACCCTTTTCGTTCATTACGTGAAGGAAATAATTGAAAAAGCCACGGAGAAAATTACCTTCACCGAACTGTATTACTGTTTCTTTCATATCAGTCACCTATTTTTATAAGAAGCTTTGCAAGTGTTCCGTCGTTGTTGCTGAGAGCCTTGAAGGCATCAAGAGCGTCAACCATTTCGTAAACACCGCTTACCATTTTCATAACGTCTGCCTTACCTGAAGCAACAAGGTCAATGTTATTGATGAAATCGTCCTTAAGTGCGTTACGGCTGCCGTGAACATTAAGCTCCTTTTTAAGAAGAACTGAATGCACAAAGCTTGTTTCTCTTTTGCCGTTACCGATAAGAATAATGTTGGCTGCAAAGGCAGCGCTATCAATACAGCCGAGGAAGGTTTCGGGTGCACCGCAGGCTTCAATGCAAACGTCAAAGCCGTTGCCGTTTGTGAATTCCTTTGTAAATTCTTCAAGTGACTGAGTTTTTGTGTTTACTACTGCATCTGCACCGTATTCTGTTGCAAGTGCAAGTCGGTTGTCAAGAATATCTGCAACAGCAATTTTCTTGCACTTCTGCTTTGCGGCAAGAAGAGCAAAAAGACCGATAGGGCCTGCACCGATTACAAGAACATTATCTGTGTCCTTGATTTCGGCACGTGAAACTGCGTGCTGAGAAATTGAGAAAGGCTCAATAAGAGCAAGCTCCTGTGCTGAAAGGCCCTTGCCGTCATAGATTCTTTCTATGGGCATTGAGATATATTCACAGAATGCACCGTCACGCTGTACACCCATTGTCTGATTATCAGTACAGCAGTTTACATAGCCTCTTTCGCAGGAATAGCAGGTGCCACAATTGAAGTAAGGATTACAGGTTACGATGTCGCCTTTTTTAAGTCCACGGTCATTTTCGGGAATTTCCACAATTTCTGCAGAAAATTCGTGACCGGGAATTCTCGGGTAGGTTGTAAAGGGCTGATTGCCTGTAAAGGAAGCAACATCAGCACCGCAGATACCTACATATTTTACCTTAAGAAGAGCCTCGCCCTCTTTAACCTCAGGCATCGGCACCTCTCTGATTTCAATTTCGTTGGGATTTGGTATTACAATAGCTTTCATTTTATTTGTCCTCTTCTATATAGTCTTTGTTCCAGATTACACCGGTTTTAAGAGGTGCACCCTTGCAGAAAATCTTGTTTTCATAAGCGTCAAGAGGATCTCTTATAAATTCATCCTTGTCAATAAGCTCAACCACTTCGTCATAGCGTGAGTCAACAAGAACCTCAATTGCCTTTTCCATATGTGACTGACGGAAGTTGATTGAAGCAAAAATAAGGTGGTTTTCAAAGCCGAAGGGCATTGTGTCATAAGACACAACGGGACCCAGCGAAAAGCTGTTATAAACACCGTTGCAACCGAGAACCTTATGCTGAAAAGCAATTCTGTGCTCAACATTTGCACCGCTTGTGCCAACAAACATTGTTGCTCTGCCGCCGATTTTTTCCATAATCTTTTCAGCTGTTTCTTCCTCTGTGAGACCTGCTGTTGAAAGATAGTCTGCCTTTGCAATTTCCTTTGAGAAAACTACCTTCTTGCAGTCCTCAGCACTTCTGCCAACGAAGAGAATTTCAGCATCGGGGTGATTTCTTCTTATCTGATCAGCGATGAAAAGACCTGTCATACCAAGACCGAAAACTACTGTCTTTCTGAAAATATTATCCTTTGCGAGCTTTCTCGCTTCAGCTTCGGAGCACTTGTGCTTTGCCATTTCAACACGGAAATTCTGTGCTTCGCCAAGGTCTTCCATTCTTTCAAGCTGGAAGATTGCACAGGCATAAGGGTCAGCAAAGGAAAGCTTTTTTGCAACAGATAAGGGAAGACTTTTAAGTCCCTCGTACTCCTTGGGAAGAGGAAGAAGCATATCGGGATTGAAGTAGTTTTTGTCGCAGAAAAGTCCGTCTGCCTGGTCGCAGCCGTATTCAAAATAGGTTTCGTCTTCTGTGTAGCGTGTGGGGTCATAGCTGTCACCGCCACGGATAAGAACAATTGCAAAGCGGTTTTCTGAGGGTACCCATACAACACCCTCGTGACCGTTGATAAGACGGCTTTCACCTTCAGGGAATTTCTTTAAGAGCTTGCCTTCTCTGCCCATTTTCATAAGCTCAAAGTCTGTTCCGCAAAAGCCCTGAAAAACCGGCCATGCCTCTACACCCTTATATAAGGGCTCACCGCGAAGACGCTGTCTTTCGGGATTTATTAAGTTTATTTCACCGTATTTAATCGGCAAATCTTTATCATTCTGAAAATATGTACCGTAAGTTTTCATTTTTTCCACCTTAATTATTTCACCATAACCTTTACAGGGAATTCATCCTCTGTGAAGCCTAAGGTATAAGCTATTCTCATAGGAATTTCATAGTTATTGAGCTTTTTACCGCCTGAAACAATTTTATCTGAGCCGTAAACAAGCACAGGTACATTAGCAGCGGTGTGACCATCGCTTGTGTACTGATACTCACCATTTTTAAGCTTAAGACCGCCTGTTTCGTGGTCAGCAGTTACAACAACAAGAGTTTCACCGTCAGCCTTTGCGTAATCAAGCATAGCCTTGATTGTTCTGTCAAATTCAAGAAGAGCCTCTGTTGTTTTTTCAGAATCGTTGCTGTGTGAGTGCTTGTCGATGTGTGCACCCTCAATCATAAGGAAGAAGCCTTCATCGGTATCATCAAGAAGGTCAACTGCCTTAACAGCCATCTGCTCAAGATTGGGAGTATATTCAGCTGACTGCTCAAGAGTCCAGAGCTGACTTGTAAACTGAGCGAAGCTTCTGCTGCCTTCTTCAAGAGCCATCATTTCATCATAGGTTGCAATATACTCGTAGCCGTTTTCCTCTGCATCGCTTATTGTTACAAGGCCGTTTGAATGACCCCAGATAAGGTCAATGTCAGAAGTGAGCTGATCGTTTGTGATGTCCTCTGTGTTATCTCTGTCTGATGAATGAGCTGAAAAGGCTGAGGGTGTTGCACCCGAGGTTTCGTCAGTTGTAATAACGCCTGTCATCATACCTCTTTCTGCGCAAAGCTCTGTAATGCTTTTCGGATAGGAATACTTGGGCGTTTTATCAATAGGGTCAACACCGATAGCGCTGTTTGCTGTTCTGATACCGCAAGCAAGAGCTGTACCGCCTGCTGCACTGTCAGTAACTCTGTTTGTGAATGAACGTGTTCTTGACTGACCGTCATACGGGAAGGTATCCATAACAAGGTCTGTGTTTCTTTCAGCCTTTGTTTTTTCAAGGTGATTGAAGCCCATACCGTCACCGATAAGGTAAATTACATTTTTGATTTCGCTTTTGTGATAGGTTGAAGCGTTCTTTGTTTTTGCAGGAATATTAAAGCCTGTGATTGTGCCGAGAACAAGCGCTGTTGAAATAAGAATTGAAATAATTTTTGTCATAAACTGAGCTGACATAATAATTCTCCTTTTGAATTTTTTACTTTGTTTTCTGTGCATAGTAAACGAACTGACCGATTGAGTCGGGTCTTGCTGCAAGCTTAAGTCTTTGAGCGAGGTCATAAAGCTCTGTACTCTTGGGTTCAATTACATTTGCACACATAAGACTGAAGCTGTTCATCTGCTCTTCTGCAGTGAATTTTTCATCGAGCTTCATTCTTACAGTTACGCTTTCGCCAGGAAGAATATCAAAATAGTTATCTGAAAGAGGCAGAGTTGACAGACTGCTTTCCACTCTTACAAGTCTTGCGAAGATGTCACTCTTTACTGTAATTGCAATTTCATCACCCTCAAGAGCAGTTGTAAGCTTCATCTCGGGTGCTCTCATCTTAAGGTCCTTTTCGGGCTTGAAGAGATATGTCTTTTCTGAAAGAAGCTCTCCGCTTTCGTAAAGCTCAGCCTTTACACCGATTTCTGCAAGGTTATATTTTGCCTTAAGCTGCTTTTCAAAGAGAGTGAAGCAAAGCTTGTTTTGGAGAGCATCAACTGTGAAGTCACGGCTCTTTTCCTGGATAATACCCTTTTCAAAATGGAAAATCTTACACTTGAGAGTAAGCTTCTTTTCTTCGTTTTTATCGTTAAGGATATAGAGATTTACCTTGTTGTCAACATCTTCAATTGAAACAGAAACGGGAGCAAAGAAGTGCTTTGATCTGTACTGAAGAGCCTTGTAGTTGCCGTAATAATCCATACCTGCCCATGAGCATACGCCCCAGCAATCGTTGAACTGCCAATAAAGTGAGCCGTTACATCTGCCCTTGTTTCTTCTCCAATGCTCGGTTGCGTCGCTGATGCATTCAAGCTGAGTAACCTGTGAAAGATAGATAAGGTCTTCAAACTTCTTCGGGATACGGAAACGGGACGCAATATAATAAAGCATTTTATCGTTACCCGAATTACACTTCTGATGAGCTGAGAATACGAGTGAATGAATATCGTAGTCGCTTTCCTTTGCAAAGGTACGGATTGTTTTGATATCAGGAAGTGATTCAAAGCCGAACTCACTGCAGAAACGGGTCATTCTCTTGCGGTAATACTTCATATTCTGAAGTCCGTGCCATACTGCCCAGAGGTGTGTGTCACCGTGGTTATCGCCGTCAACGTCCTTCATATGCTCTGTACCGCAGGGTGAACCGGGAATGAAGGGTGTGTCTTCGTCATATTTTCTTACCTCAGCAGGAAGAATCTCATAGAAGAACTTCTCTGTCCACTTGATATACTTGGGGAAGTTTATCCATGCCATAGCCATAGCTTCAATTTCGTTGTTACCGCTCCAGATTGCAAGAGAGGGATGACTGCGAAGACGCTTGATATTATATTCAATTTCCTTCTTAACATTGTTGAGGAAGGCTTCGTCAAAGAAGGGATAAGGCTGACAGGCAAACATAAAGTCCTGCCAAAGAAGAATACCCTTTTTATCGCAAAGGTCATAGAAGGTGTCACTTTCGTAGTATCCGCCGCCCCAGATTCTTATCATATTCATATTTGAATAAAGAGCAGTATCAAGAAGGTACCCTATCTTATCCTCAGTAAAGCGTGTGGGAAGTGAGTCACCGGGAATGAAGTTTGCACCCTTTGCAAACACAGGCACACCGTTAAGGAAGAAGCGGAAGTTTGAGCCGTATTCATCGGCGCTTCTATCAAGCTCAATTGTGCGAAGACCGATTTTTCTTTCAGCTGTATGTATAGTTTTTCTGCCCTTCTTAAGCATAGCCTTAACTGTGTAAAGAGGCTGATCCTTGCTGCCGCTGAGCTCGTATGTCCACCATAATTCGGGATTTTCAACAGTAAATTCAGCTTCATCGCCCTTAACCTTCATTTCTTCACCCTTTGGTGAAACAAGGCTGATTTCTGCCTTTTCGCCATCGTAAAGGTCAGCTTCAAGCTTTACGCTTACTGTAAATGAACCGTCGTCGTTTTTCTTCTGACGGATTTTCATATCAGTGATTTTGCCTGAGCTTCTGAATTCAATAAAAATGTCGCCTGTAATACCGCTTACGGGAAGAACCGGACCCCAGTCCCAACCGAAATGGCACTGTGGCTTTCTGATTCTGATAATACCGTTCTGACCGTTTGCATTAGCGGGAGTTTTCTCTTTTTCGTAACGCTCTTTTACATAATTTACGGGTGATTCAAAGGTAAGGCTGAGAACGTTTTCGCCTTCTTTAAGATACTTCTTTATATCGTATTCATAAGCAAGGTGGCAGTTTTCTGCTTCACCGAATTTTTCACCGTTAAGGTAAAGAGTACAGATTGTATCAAGCTGTTTACATATAAGAGTAATTTTCTCCTCTTTAAGCTCGTCAGCTGTAATCTCAAAGGTCTTTTCATAAGTCCAGTCGCGCTCAGCTACCCAATAAACGTCCTTTTCATTTTCTCCGTCAAAGGGGTCTGCAATTATGCCTGCATTCATAAGGTCAAGATAGTTTGTGCCGGGCACTGCGCCGTCAAGTGAATACTCACCGAAAGCATCTTTTAAAAGCCAGCTGCCTGTAAGTTTTTTTGTTGTCATAATGCACCTCTTCATATTATTTTTTACCAATTTAATAATACCATTTTCGCTAATTCAAGTCAACAAAAAAATCGTTCAAAACATTACGCTTTGAACGATTTTTATAATTAATTTTACCAATTATGTCTGAAGCCTGAAATCAGCCTACTTCTACAACACCGTCAGCCTTGATTGTAATTTTCATTCCGTCCTTTACATAAGCCAGGAATTCATCACCAAGTGAGTCAACAACGGGCATTGAGCAATCATCTACCCAAACGTCAGCAAGCACTGCACCTGCAACGGCAAGTGAGTCAATGGGATTTGAGAAAAGCATACAAGCAGGATTCTTTTTGAGGGCACATGCACAGTAAAGCACAAGACCGCCTGTTGTTGAGCCTATTGTCTGAGGAAGACAAAGAGCCTTGTTTAAAAGTGATTTGCCGTAAAGCTCCTGATTGTTCTGATCGCCGCACTTTACTTCCTTGTCACCGAACTGAAGTGCGTTCTGGAATGATGCAAGTGTGTTGAAGCCCTGAGTTGTAACAACTGCTTCGGCTGTAACTTCACCGGGAGTAATAACTCTGCCTTTAAACTGTTTCATTATTTCTTACCTCCTGTAATCATGCTTAAGATTTCTTCATCTCTGTAGTATCTTGAGGTTGTGTATGTGCGAAGCTTGTTTGATGAGGTAATTACGGGCATAGCCTTACAGAGAGGATTGTTCATATACATAAGAGGACAGATGTATGATGTGATTACGCCGGTTGCCTTAAGACGTGCAGCGTATTCTGTCTTATAGAACTGCTCAAGCACCTTGGGAGCTGCTGTAAGAACTGTGGGGATTGTAACCTTCTTCTGGCCGTTCTTCTTAAGTGAAGCTTCAATATTATCTGTCCAGTCCTTAAGCTGCTGAAGTGAAAGATGAGGACAGCCAACAAAGCAAAGCTTGGGAGTTGCATCGGGCTTCTTCCAGATAACGGGATAGTTATTCTGAACTCTCTGAAGCTCTGCATCATCGATGATGTATTCCTTAGCGCCTTCTGCGATGAGCTTTTCACCCTCTTCAGCTGCTTCGGGAGTAAGCTTGTCAATGTGATAAAGACCTACTGCACCGTTTGAAGCTGTTGCAGCACCGAAGTCCTTAAGGTATGAGCAAGCTGAATCGTTAAGCTCAGTACCGATCCACTTATCAAGACCCATTACATAAGGAACATCTTCCATAACCTTCATACCGATTGCTGAGCCGAGAAGCTGAGCCTCGGGCTTCTTTGTTGTTTCAACCTTGATTACCCATGTAGCCTTTCTGCCTTCGTCTGTAAGAAGACCGAAGTAAGGTACATAACCAACGATTGAGCCCATAATATCAATAATACCTGAGTTACGGTTACATCTTGCACCGAGAACTGAGTTAGCGTAAACAACAGCACTTGATTCTGCCCATGAAAGAATGTCACCCTTCTTGGGCTTGTTGCCTACTTCGTCCATATAGCAGGTACATGTGAAAGCATCATTGTTGAGAAGACCGAGGTCCTTAAGCTGCTTTTCATAGAAATCCTGCTTTGTGTACATAAACTTATTGAAAATAAGGTTCTGAAGGAAGTTTGCGGGAACATTTTTATCAATAGGTCTGGGGTCAACTGAGAACTTCTGACCTGAAATTACGCCTGCATCAAGAAGAGTCTGCATAAGATCATATACGGGTGACATAACCTTAAGACCGAATGATGTTACAAGGTGGTTGTAATCTGATGTAATAGGTACAAGCTTTTCTGCACCGAAAGCTTCACCGTACATAACAAGAGTTTTCATAACTTTAGCCATTGTTTCGCCTTTTGAGCCGTTAAGAATGGCTTGCTGTTCCTGAGTTAAAATCATGATGATCTTCTCCTTTTTAATATTCTTTATAGGTCAGGCAGCCGGGCAGACACCATCTGCCCGATGCCGGAAATTTTAAATTACAGCTTCATTGCTACGTCCCAAGCGCCCCAGATAACTGTACGAAGGTTACCAACCTTAGCAGCGTCACCGATAACGTGAACGTGCTTAGCTTTGGGAGCTACGGGTGTGGGTACATAGCCAACTGACATAATAACTGAATCAGCAGGAATATCAAATACCTTGCCGTCCTTATCCTTAACTGTTACAGCGCCTTCCTTGATTTCTGTAAGACCTGTTTCAAGATATACGGGCACCTTGTTTGTCTTGAAGAAGTCACGGAGATAGCTTGTGTTAGCAAGAGCAACACCGGGAGTTGTGATAAGGTCGTCCTGCATTTCAACGATTGTGGGCTTTTTGCCGTTAAGATAAAGATCGTAAGCAATTTCACAGCCTGTAAGACCGCCACCGATAATTGTAACGTTTTCGCCTACCTCTGCGTTGCCGAGAAGGTAATCAACTGCTTCAATTGCAGTTTCAGCACCCTTAACGGGAATCTTTCTTGCCTTTGAGCCTGTTGCTACGATTACTTCGTCAGCACCCAGTGAAGCAATATCCTTGATTTCTGTGTTCATCTTAACTTCGATGGGATACTTTGAAACCTCACGGATGTACCACTTGATAAGGTCACGGTCCTTTTCCTTGAATGAGGGAGCTGCAGCTGCAATGAATACACCGCCAAGCTTGTCGCTCTTTTCATAGATAGTTACCTTATGGCCGCGTTTAGCACAAACAATTGCAGCTTCCATACCGCCGATACCGCCGCCGATTACAGCAATTTTCTTTGACTTCTTAGCGGGCTTGATCTTGTATTTCTTTGACTGCATTGTTTCGGGGTTAAGAGCGCAACGAGCAAGACCCATTGTGTCGAAAAGGTCCTGAGTATTTGCGTGACCCTTTGATGATGAGAAGTTGAAGCAACCGCTGTGGCAGCAGATACAGGGCTTGATATCCTCAAGTCTGTTTTCAATAAGCTTTGTAATCCATTCGGGGTCTGTAAGGAACTGACGGGCAACACCAACACCGTCGATTCTGCCTTCGCTGATAGCTTCAGCAGCAACGTCGGGTTCCATTCGGCCTGCACAAACTACGGGAATATCAACGAACTTCTTGATGTGAGCTACGTCTTCAAGGTTGCAGTTCTGAGGCATATACATGGGAGGATGAGCCCAGTACCATGAGTCGTATGTACCGTTATCAGCGTTGAGCATATCGTAGCCCATATCCTGAAGATACTTTGCAGCCTTTTCTGATTCGGGCATAGCACGTCCAACTTCAGTATATTCCTCACCGGGCATTGCGCCTTCGCAGAAGCCCTTCATTTTTGATTCAACTGAATAACGGAGTGAAACGGGATAATCGTCACCGCAGCTCTTCTTGATAGCCTTTACTACTTCAGCAGCAAAACGGTATCTGTTTTCGAATGAACCGCCGTATTCGTCTGTACGCTTGTTGAAGAATTCAATTGCGAACTGGTCAAGAAGGTAGCCTTCGTGAACAGCGTGAACTTCAACACCGTCAACACCTGCATCACGGCAAAGCTTTGCTGTCTTTGCGAATGCTTCAATAATTTCTTCAATCTGGTGCTTTGTCATTTCAGGACAGATAATATCGTGAGCCCATCTTGAAGGCTGCTCACTGGGTGAAGCAAGCTCGTGTGATGTATCGAGAATAGGCTTAATAAGTGCACGGGTAAATTTATTTTTGTGTAAAGGAGCAACGAGCTCTGTAATAGCCCATGAACGGCCCATACCTGCTGTAAGCTGAACAAAGAGCTTTGCGCCGGTCTTGTGGATTTCATCCATAAACTCCTTGAGTTCTTCAAACATCTTAGGATTCTGCCAGAGCCATTTACCCCAGAATGTGTCGCGAAGAGGAGCGATACCGGGGATAATAAGACCTACATTATTGTTTGCTCTTTCAAGGAAAAGCTTTGCAGCTTCCTTGTCGAAATGGCAGCCGCCAAGCTCAAACCAACCGAAAAGAGATGTACCACCCATAGGGCACATTACAATACGGTTCTTGATTTCAACGTTGCCTATTTTCCAAGGGGTAAACAGTGCTTCGTATTTTTTGTCCATTGTGTTCATTGTACTTGTCCTTTCAATATTCTTCCGTTTATTATTGATGCCGATTCAATCGGCTACAATGTTACCATTTTATTATATATCAGCAAAATTCAAAAGTCAACAGATATCATCTTTATGTCTCAATTCCTACAGGTGCACCGCCGTTTTTTCTTGATTTTTCAGCTGCAAGTGCAATATCGTGGCTGATTACTGTTGCATCAATTGTTGTTACATCAGAAAGGTCTGTTTTTTCACCGCAGATAATCTTGACAAAATTAGAGATGAGGAGTATATCCCCTTCAACATGGCCTGTCATACCGGGACTTCCGGTATGAACTGTTTTTGAGCCCTTGCCGAAGATGTTCATCTTAAGCTTTGTGCCGTAGCCGATAAGCTCACCCTTTGTGCCTACAATATGGCATTCTCGGAACATTTTGTTTGAAAAGCCGTTCATATTAAGCACTGCAACAGCACCGTTTTCAAATTCCATTGTAACCATCTGATTATCGCACACATTGTTATCGCAGTGGAAAACGCATCTGCCGTAATCACCGTATTTTATTGCATCCACAATATCCTTCTTGCTGTTTTTAGCCTTACCTGTAAGA
>JBGVFK010000061.1:0-20842 GCA_045121075.1 Acutalibacteraceae bacterium
ATTATCCTGTAAATGTCTTCTTCACAAAGGAAGGCTATTTCAAGAAAATTACACCTCTTTCACTTCGTATGGGCGGTGACCATAAGCTTAAGGAAAACGATGAAATCGTTTTCAGTATGGAAACCTCTAACGCAAAAGAGCTTCTTTTCTTCACTGACAAGTGTCAGGTTTATAAGTCAAGAATCAGCGATTTTGCAGACTCAAAGGCAAGTGTTCTCGGTGAGTATATTCCTTCAAAGCTTGAAATGGAAGAGGGCGAAAACGCAATCTTTATGGTTGTAACCGACGATTACAAGGGCTATATGATGTTCTTCTTTGATAACGGTAAGTGTGCAAAGGTTAACCTTTCTTCTTATGCAACAAAAACGAACCGTAAGAAGCTCATAAAGGCATACAGCGACAAATCACCTCTTGCAAAGATTCTCTATCTTCCCGAGGATAAGGAAATTGTAATTGAAACAACAGGCGGCAGATATCTTCTTGTTGATACCTCAATTATTCTTCCTAAGGCCATGAAGGACACTCAGGGTGTTGCTTGCATTACTCTTAAGAAGAATCAGAAGATTTCCAAGGTGCGTGACTATGTTGAGGGTGAATTTACAAGACCCTCACGCTATAAGGCAAAGAGCCTTCCCTCAACAGGTGCTGTAATCAGCAATGAGGATGTTATTAAGAAGAATAATGTGACATTTGAGGGTTTTGATCTCAACTAAAAAAACAAACTCCCTTACTTTAAAAAGTAGGGGAGTTTTCATATATGCGACAGTGAAAAGCTGCTGCCCAGCACCGTCTTGAATTGCAAGGCAACAGCAAACGCATTTGCTACCTTACTGAAAATAGTTTGGTCTGCAAATGCGCTTTTTATTATTGGAAATATTTGGACTTTATTCGCTGAGCTCTTTAACCATCATCTTGGCTGCTTTATAAATATCGCCACAGCCGAGAGTGATTACAAGGTCACCGCTTTTAGCGTTTTTGAGTACATGCTCAACGACCTCATCGAAGGTGTTGAACCATACACTGCCGGGGATTTTATCTGCAAGATCCTTTGTGTAAATATCGTAGGTATTCACTTCGCGTGAGCCCATAATCTCGGTCATAACGCACTTGTCGGGAATCTGAAGAACTCTTGCAAAATCATCCAGAAGAATGGCAGTTCTTGAATATGTAAAGGGCTGGAAAACTGCCCATACATTGTTGTAGCCCATTTTCATAACTGCGTTGAGAGTAACCTCAAGCTCACTGGGGTGGTGTGCATAGTCGTCAGCAATTGTTATTCCGTTATATTCGCCAAGCACTTCAAAGCGTCTGCCAGCACCTGAAAAGGCTTCAATTCCGTTTTTGCACTGCTCATGGGTACAGCCTGCGTTAACGGCAGCAGCAAAAGCAGCAAGTGAGTTGAGAATGTTGTGTTCACCGGGAATACTAAGAGCAACATGAGTGAGCTTTTCGTCCTTGCTCATTACATCAAATTCAGCAAATGAGCCACGGTTGTAGGTGATGTTTTCAGGGTAGTAGTCGTTGGTATTCTTAAAGCCGAAGGTGATTTTCTTTCTGTCAATACCTTCAACTGACTTCACTGTGTTTTCATCGTCACCGTTATAGATAACTGCTTTTGTGGTCATTGAAGCGAATTTGTTAAAGGACTTGATGATATTGTCAAGATTCTTGAAGTATTCAAGATGGTCCTCATCAACATTGAGAATAACTGCAACATCGGGTGAAAGAGTGTGGTAGTGGTCGCAGTATTCACAAGCCTCACACACCATAGTTTCGCTGTTTCCCACTCTGCCGTGACTGTCGATAAGAGGAAGTCTGCCACCGATAAGTGCAGTGGGATCCTTCTCAGCCATTACGGTAATCTGAGTAAGCATTGAGGTAACGGTTGTCTTGCCGTGTGTTCCGCAAACAGCAATACAGTCAGAAAAACGGCGTGTAATTGCACCGAAAATGTCAGCACGCTCAAAGCAGGGAATACCGCTGCTCTTAGCTGCAACAAGCTCAGGGTTATCCTTAAGAATTGCAGCTGTGTAGATAATCATATCAGAGCCTTCAATGTTTTCAGCCTTCTGACCGAGAATAACCTCGATACCCAGGGAACGGAGCTTGTCAATATTGTCACCGGGGTTGTTGTCAGAGCCCTTGATTGTGTAGCCCCATGAGTGAAGAATTTCAGCAATAGGGCACATGCCTGAGCCACCGATACCGATGAAATGTATAGTTTTAACTGTTTTAAGCAGTTCGTCAATTTTATGCATAAAAAGAACACCTCTTTTATTATTCTGCTTTACATTATATTGCAAAATCACAAATTAGTAAACACTAAAAATGAAATTAACAAATATTTATTATTTTCATAGGATGGTGTATAAGGTGGTGGAGTAATGAAGAAAAATCAGAATATAGTAATTCTTGGTGGCGACAGCAGACAAAGAAGACTCAAAAAGGTGCTTGAAGCCGCTTTTAAATCGGTAACAGATATAAACGACGGCAGTGAGGAAAAAGCTCTCAGCTCCCTTTTAAAGGCAGATATCGTTATCCTTCCCATTCCCTTCAGCAAGGATAAAAGGCTCGTATATACCGACAACACAGAGCTTCAGATAAATAAAAGTAAAGCTCTTCAGTGCCTTAGAAGAGACACGGTTGTTTTCGGTGGCGGCTTTACTACTGAGGACAGAGATTTTTTTGAGAAGGAGAGTATTGAATACCACGATATGCTTCTTAATGAAGGCTTTCTTCTTGAAAATGCTTATCTCACAGCTGAGGGTGCTTTTAAGCTTCTTTATATGAATACGGAAGAAACTGTTTTTAATAAAAATGTGCTGATTACCGGCTACGGTAGAATATCGGAGCTTCTCAGCAGTATGCTTTCAGAGCTCAAAATGAATGTTACAATTTGTGCAAGAAATGAAATTCAGCTGAAAAACGCAGAGAAAAAGGGCTACGGCACAGTGAGACTCAGCGAACTTAAAAATCTTAAGAAATATGATTTTATTTTCAACACAGTGCCGTACAGAATTTTTGATGTAAGCACTCTTGAAACTGCAGAAAAAAGCACTTACTTTGAGCTTGCGTCAGCGCCCTTTGGTGCAGAAAAAGATGAGGTTATAGGTTCAGGTGTGAATTTTGTGGGTGGTGCATCCTTACCTGGCAGATTCTTTCCTGAAACCTCTGCAAGGCTTATTGCAGATTATATTCTGAGTTTTGTGTGAAGGGAGGTCGGTTTATGGAAAAGCTCACCTTCGGTTATGCCTTGACGGGCTCATTCTGTACCTTTGAAAGGGCTTTCAGGCAGATTGAGTATCTTCAGTCGCAGGGGATAGAGGTACACCCTATAATGTCCTTTAATGCGAAAAATATTGATACTCGTTTCGGTAAGAGTGTGGATTTTTACAAAAGGCTTTTTGAAATTACAGGCAATAAGGTGATAGATTCCCTCGCTGCAGCTGAGCCTGTAGGACCGAAGAAAATGTTCGATCTTCTTATTGTTTCGCCATGCACAGGTAACACACTCTCCAAGCTTGCAAACGGAATTTATGACACACCGGTAACCCTCAGTGTTAAGTCGCATCTGAGAAATTCCCGTAATGTGCTTCTTGGTGTTTCAACAAATGATGCACTGAGTATGTCTGCAGAAAACATTGGTAAGCTACTTACACGAAAGCATTTTTATTTTATTCCTATGAGGCAGGATGATTATAATAATAAGCCGTTTTCACTTGTCTGTGATTTTGAAAAGACCTATGAGGCGGCATTAATGGCACTTGAATCAAAGCAGTTTCAGCCCTTGCTTTTATAAAAAAATAACCTCACATCAAAAGCCTTCGGCAGTTTGAAATGTGAGGTTTATTAACGTTTTTTGGTTATAAATTCTTGAATTTTTCTTTGATTTCCTTAGCTCTTCCGCAGGTCAGCTTACCCTCAGGACAAATGCCTGTTGTGTAGCAGCTCGGACCGTAAAGAGAGAAAAGTGCAGGTGAAATTTCACGAAGCTTTTTAAGGAAATCGTTAGCAAAATCCTGGATTTCCCACTGTGCTCTTGTGCAGCTTCTCAGACGGAAAAAAAGGAGCATTTCTCTTGCGTTCATTGTGGTTACAATGTCAAGGGTGTTACCGCTGAGAATACAGTAAATGAGTACACTGTCATCATAACCCTCAGCCTTAAGAAGGCTATAGAGATTTTTCATATCAGAGAAGGCTTCACAGTAGAGGGTAAGAAGGTTTTCGTCTGCTTTAACAGTTTCGGGAACAATGTAATTTTCTCTGCTTGCAGTTATGAGATTAGGTATACAGATGTTCTGCATTCTGTGTCTTGCAAAGTGGGTAAGACAGGAGAGTGAAACACCATTGAAGCGCACTGTACAGTTATATGCTTCAAGCGCTCTTGGCCTTGACGATTTAACAACTGATGAAAGAACCTCCTTAAGCTTTTCATCAGTGCTGACAGCCTTTTCTGCAAGGGCTGTGCTGATGTTATATTTTTCGATAATTGCTGTCTTTGCAATGTTCTTTTCACCGTCAAGAGAATATGAAAGAATTTCACAAAGCTCAGTGCTGTCATTCTTGTCCTCTTCAGTTAAATCGAGAGTGAAATCATAGCCGTCTGAGAACTTTTCCGCACGCATTTCAAAATCGGTGAAAAGCCCGGGAGCAATTTTTCTGCAGTCAGCAAGAAGTGAAAGACCAAGCTCATAGATTTCCTTTATTTTTCTGCCTCTTCCGTAAAGCATTGCAGTAAGCACGCGTAAAAGCTCTCTGCCGTTAAGTGAGCAGTAGAAGTTACTGTAGAAGCAGTAGGGAAGCACAAAGCGTGCGTCCTCCTTGGGTACACCGTTTTCTGTAAGGTGTGAATAAAGGGAGAAAAGCTTGTCCATTGTTTTTACGTATTCAGCCTTATGAGCTTCTTCCCTGAACTCAGGCACAAGATAGCCTGATGAGCTGAAATCGACATAGCGGCGTGATTTAACCGTAAATGAAGCAAGTCTGAACTCAATCATAAACTGCTCAACAACAACGGAAACATTTTCAAAGGCAAGGTTGAAGAAAATATGCTCAACCGTTGAGGTGTGACCTGATTTTGTTACCTTGTTTATGAGATTTGCATTTTTTTCTTTATCATGTGAACGCTCAAAAATTTCGAGAGCAGTTCCGCTTTGTGTGGAAATTCGTCCTGAGGCAGCGCACACCTCTTCGTCGCAGTTTGTAACACCGATTACAAAAACTCCGTTCTTAAGCATTTTTCCACTTCCTTTCAAGTTGATTTAATCTCCATAATTCTACATTCAGAACAGGATTTTGTCAACAAGTTAATCAGCAAAACTTTGATTTCTGCATATAAAACTAATAAATGCGAAAAAAATTAAGAAAAACTTTCGAATTTTTACGGATTTTTTTGCCGAAAATCATTGATAATTATATATGTATTTGCTATAATTTCAAAGAATGTAAACCAAAACCTACGGAGGCAGTGAAAAATGATTAAAAATAAAAGCGAAATGATAACAGAAAAAAGAGAGAATATGAGAGGCGGCGACGGTGTTGTTGCAATTACAAACATTCTCGAAAAGGGTGAATACAAGGGTGCTGCAAGACTTCTCGGCACAATAACTCTTGTTCCCGGTGCTTCAATCGGTGCTCATATTCACGAAAATGAAGAAGAGGTTTTCTACATCATCAAGGGTACTGCTACCTACGACGACAACGGCAAAACAGAAATTCTTCACGAGGGCGACAGCTGTATCTGCCTTTCAGGTGAAAAGCATTCAATTGCTAATAGAGAAGCAGAGGGTGACCTTGTTCTCTTTGCTGCAATTCTCACATACTAAGGTGATGAAATTATGGGAAAGATAATTGTTATTGAAGGACTTGACGCAAGCGGTAAGGATACCCAGTCAAGGCTTCTTCAGGAAAGATTACAAAGAGAAGGCTATGAAACATATAAGCTTGACCTTCCGTATTACAACGACCCTTCAAGCACGCTTGTAAAGATGTACCTTGGCGGTGAATTAGGGGACAAGCCCTCAGATGTAAACGCTTATGCTGCTTCAACCTTTTATGCGGTTGACCGTTATGCAAGCTTTAAAAAGCACTGGCAGAAGGAATATGACAGCGACAAGATTATCGTTGCAAACCGATACACAACCTCAAATGCTTCACATCAGATGACAAAGCTTCCCGAAAGCGAATGGGACAATTATCTCGACTGGCTTTTCAGCTTTGAGTATAAGCAGATGGAAATTCCCGAGCCTGACTGTGTAATTTTTCTTGATATGCCCGTTGAAATCTCACAGAAGCTTCTTATGAAGCGCTATGAAGGTGACAGCGCCAAAAAAGATGTGCATGAAAGGGATGTTGAATATCTTAAGGCTTGTCATAAGGCTGCTGAGTATGCAAGCAAAAAGCTTAACTGGAATGTAATTCTCTGCGGTGAAAACGGTGAGCCCTTCAGCTTCGAGTACATATCCGAAAAGGTTTATGACTCTGTAAAAAAGGAGATTCTCTGAAATGCTTGAGTTTCACAGCGTAACACTTGAAGATAAAGAGTGGATTACGGAAATTTTCAAAAAATATAAACGACTTCCCTGCGAATACAGCTTCGGCAACATTTTTTCATACACTGCAACCTTTCCCATTTATGTTGCCAGGATTCACGGCTGTTTTATCAGTAAGTGTGTCATTGACGGAAAAAGCATTTACTGCTTTCCGAGAGGTAACGGAGACACTAAAAAGGCAATTGACTATGCGATTGCCGACGCTGAAAAGGATGGTCAGAAGCTGAGATTTTTCGCAATGAATGAAAAAGACAAGGACTTTATTCTCAGTGAATATCCCGACAGGTTTGAAATTTTTGAGGACCGTGGCGGTATGGACTATGTCTATAATTCGGAGGACCTGATTACACTTAAGGGCAAGAAATATCAACCGAAGAGAAATCATATCTCATTTTTCGAAAAAACCTACCACTGGACCTACGAGAGTATGAACAGTGAAAACATTCACGAATGTGTTGAAATGAGCGAAAACTGGCTTTACCAGAGCGCTCATACAGATAAAACCGACCTTGAGGATGAACTGAAAATCATCAGAATGGTTGCAGATTATTTTGATGCCCTTGACTATAAGGGCGGACTTATCAGAATTGACGGTGAGGTTATTGCTTACGCAATGGGCGAAGAGCTTACAGAGGACTGCTTCTGTGTGCACTTTGAAAAGGCATATCCCGGAATCCGTGGTGCTTATCCCATGATTAACCGTGAATTTGTTAAAAATGAGCTTTCGTCTTATCGCTATATTGACCGTGAGGACGACTTAGACTCAGAAAATCTCAGAAAGGCAAAGCTTTCTTACTACCCTGAATTTTTAATTGAGGAGTATGAAGCTGAACTTAAATAAATGCTTTTGACCAAGGAACAGAAAAACTGTGAGGATATAAAGAATCAGCTAGTAAATCTCTGGTGTGAGGTTTTTTCTGACAGTGAGGAATATGTAAGGCTTCTTATTCCGTTTCTCCCTTCCTTTGATTGCTATGCTGCTTTTGAGGGTGATGAGCTTGTTTCGGCAATGTACCTTCTTCCCTCAGAGATAAGGTGTGTAGAAAGGCTTTACAAGGGCAGATACCTCTATGCGGCTGCAACAAAGGAAAAATGCCGTAAGAACGGATATATGAGCCTTCTTATTAACGAGGCAATTGATACACTGAAGGATAAAGCCGACTTTATTTCCCTTGTGCCTGCAAATGACGGACTTTATTCCTACTATGCACGCTTCGGCTTTGAAGCAGTGATGTATAACTTTGTTACAGAGCTTGAGGGTAAAGGTGACGGAATTCCGGAAGGTGAAGTAATGAGTGCAGAAGAGATAAACAAACTCAGAAAAGAGTGCTTTAATAATGCTCATCTCTTCACTGATGAAACGATGGAATATGCTCTTTCTTGCTACAGATTTTTCGGTTCTGAGTTTATAAAAAAAGACAACTGCTCCTTCCTTTATGTGGAGGATGAAAACACTGTTTATGAGGCTCTTTCAGGAAACACGGATGAATGTCTTACCTTTCTTGAAAACAGCTTTAAAGGCAGAATAAATGCTGTTTCTCCCTATAAACTTACGGAGAAATCAGAAAAAGTAAGGTGCGGAATGGTGAAAGCCTTTTCTGATGCACTGAAAAACGAAAAAGAAATCTATATGAATCATACACTTATGTAAAGGAGTTTAAAGCTATGGTGTACTGTTTTCTTGCAAACGGATTTGAAGAAATTGAAGCTCTTGCAACTGTGGATATTCTCAGAAGAGCGGATATTGATGTTCTGACAGTTGGTGTTGACGAGGATGTGGTAATCGGTTCACATCAGATTCCTGTGCTTGCTGATATAAGAGAAGCAGGCGTAAAGCTTGACGAAAATCTTGAGGCTGTTATTCTTCCCGGTGGTATGCCCGGAACACTCAATCTTCAGAAAAACAGCTATGTACAAAAGGCAATTGACTATGCACTTTCAAATGACAAGTATCTTTGTGCAATCTGCGCTGCACCGCTTATTCTCGGACAGAAGGAGATTCTTAAGGATAAAAAAGCAACCTGCTATCCCGGCTTTGAGAGTGATCTCATCGGTGCAGATGTAACAGGCGGCTTTGTTGAAGCAGATGGTAAGATTATTACCGCAAAGGGTGCAGGTGTTGCAATTGACTTTGCACTGAAGATAGTTGAAAAGCTTAAGAATAAAGAAGCTGCAGACAAAATCAACGCTTCAATTCAGTCAAAATGATTGAAAATAAAAATCAGCTGAGAAAAGAAATAAGGCAAAAGGGCGATGTAGAAGACCGAAAGGAAAAAGAGCGGAGAATAATTGAGAATCTTCTCAGTAGTGAGCTTTTTTCTGAAAGCGATTATGTTTTTCTTTATGCCTCACATAAAAACGAGATTTCAGTTGACAGAATTGCTCTTAGTGCTGAAAGACTCGGCAAAAAAACAGCCTTTCCCTTTTGTGAAAACAAGGATGGCAGAATGAAGTTTTACTTCACAAATCTGAGTGACCTTAAAGAGGGAATGTACGGCATAAGAGAGCCTGACAAGGAAAAAGGTGAAGAAGCCTTCTTCACTGAAAAATCACTCTGCATAGTACCAGGTGTTGCCTTTGGATTAAAGGGTGAACGGCTCGGTATGGGTAAGGGCTACTACGACAGATTCCTCAGTGAATTTACAGGTAAAACTGTAGGTCTCAGCTTTGAAGAAAGGTTCTGTGATAATATCCCTATGGATAAGCACGATATAGAAATTGAGTATCTCGTAACAGAGAACAAGATATATAAAACAAGTAAGGAGGAGTAAGCATGGACGACCGTTTTTATTCCGAAGGAACAAGCATGAACAAAAATGATTCAGCAAAAGGTAATCCTCATAGCTCTGATAAAAATTCAAACCCGGGAGATTTCAGTGTGAATATCAAATCTGATATACCTCAGGCAAAAAAGCCTCAGAAAAAGTTTGAGGTACACATTTCAGATTTTGAAAGCTTTTCTGAAGTGCCCGAATACAAGCCCTACGGTCAGACAGAGACTGTTAAGACAGCACCGGTAAAGGAGGCTAAGCCTCAGGCTAATGATGTGCCTAAAAGACCTGCACCTGTTAGAACTGACCTTGATGGTACAATTGTTTTTGACACAAAGAAGGCTGCACCTCAGAGAAGTGCACCTGCAAGACCTCAGGGCAGACCTGCACCCGTAAGTGCAGACGGTAAAAGAATTCCTGCACAGAGAAAGCCTGTTCAGGGTCAGAAGAAGGCTGCTCCCAAGAGTGTGCCTTTAACAGCACAGAAGGCAGTAAAGCCGCAGAAAGCTCAGAAGAGTAAGGCTAAAAAGCCATCTGCACCTAAAACAACTGCTCAGAAGGCAAGAGAGGAAAGCAGATATAACTTTGTAAAGGGTCTTCTTGCTCTTTGCGTTTGTGTAACATTTATCACAATGCTTACCGTAACCGTTTCTTCTGTTGCTCTTGCAACAATCAATGATATTCTTGCAATCAACAAGAGCTCCACAAATCCTGTTTCTGTTGAAATTCCTGCTGAAGCAGATTTTGACCAGGTGTTTGATATCCTCAATGCCAACGGACTTGTAAGACAGCCCATTGTAACAAAGCTTTTCCTTAAGTTCAGACACTATGACGAGGTTACAAAGACCGACAAGGAAACCGGCAAGACCTACAAGGAAAAAATTCAGTATCAGGCAGGTAACTACTTCCTTGATATAAACGCAGGTATTGAAGCCAACATTGAGGAAATTATTGTAAGAAACAATTACGCAAGAGATACGGTGCGTCTTACCTTCCCGGAAGGCTGGTCAATTGCAAGAATCTTCAAAAAGATTGAAAGCAGTAATGTTTGTACCGCTGATAAGCTTTATGCTAACCTTGACATTGTTGGCAAGCAGTACGGCTTTATCAAGGAAATTGAGGCTGAATCAGGCAGATATCTTAAGGCAGAGGGCTATCTCTTCCCTGACACATACGATTTCTATATCGGTGAAAATGCAAGCTCTGTTCTTAAAAAGCTCTTCAATAACTTTGAATCAAGATGGACAGATGCTTACGATGCTCAACTTAAAAAGCTCGGAATGAGTATGGACGAGGTTATTACAATAGCTTCAATTATTCAGCGTGAGGCTAAGGACCACACCCAGATGAAGGATATTTCCTCTGTAATCCATAACAGACTTAAGGACAGTGCAACCTATCCTTCAATTGATATGAACTCAACAAAGGACTACATTGTTTCACTTAAGGAGTTCAATCTGTTCAACGATTTCTATTATGATCTTTACCTTGAGTCATATAACACATATTCAAATCAGGGTCTTCCTCCCGGACCTATCTGTAGTCCCGGTAAGTCCGCAATTGAAGCAGCACTCTTCCCGTCAGATACAGATTATCACTTCTTCTGCCACAGCGAAAGCGGCGAGGTTTACTACGCAGTTACCGCAGCTGAGCATCAGGCAAACACAAATAAAATTATTTACGGCGGTTTAAACAATGACAGATAAAATAAAAAAGCCTGAGCTTCTTGCTCCGGCAGGTGATATGGAAAGACTTATGGCTGCAGTAAAATACGGCGCAGATGCAGTGTATCTCGGAGGAACAACCTTCGGTATGAGAGCTGCTCCGCAGAATTTCAGCGATGAGGAGCTTAAGATTGCCGTGGATTATTGCCACGAAAGAGGCGTAAAGGTTTATCTTACCTGTAATGTGCTTCCGAGAAATGATGAGCTCTCTGCTCTTCCTGACTTTCTCAGAAATGCAAAAGAGGCAGGCGTTGATGCACTTATTATATCCGACCTTGGTGTACTTGAGTATGCTAAAAAGTACGCTGAAGGCGTTGAAATTCACATTTCTACACAGACGGGTATTGTAAACTATGCAGCAGCGAAGGCCTTCTATGAGCTTGGTGCAAGGCGTGTTGTAACGGCAAGAGAATTAAAGCTTACCGAAATTTCAGAGATGAGAGCAAATATTCCTGATGATATGGATATTGAGTGCTTTGTACACGGTGCAATGTGCGTTTCATTCTCAGGCAGATGCCTCATTTCCAATTATCTTGTTAACCGTGATGCAAACAGAGGTGAGTGTGCCCAGCCCTGCAGATGGAAATATACTCTTATGGAAGAGAAAAGACCGGGTCAGCATTTTCCTGTTTTTGAGGGCGACGGCGGTACATATCTTTTCAACTCAAAGGATATGTGTATGATTGAGCATATTCCCGAAATGGTAAAAGCAGGTATAACAAGCTTTAAAATTGAAGGTCGTGCAAAGTCAGCTTATTACGTAGCAGTTGTTACTAACGCTTACAGAAAGGCTATTGACGAATATTTTGAGAATCCTTCTGACGATTTTATGCCGTCACAGTGGATTATTGATGAGATGAAGAAAATCAGCTATCGTGATTACTGTACAGGCTTTTTCTACGGTGATCCTGCTGATGATGCGAATATCAGCTACAAGGGTGGTTACAACCGTGAATGGGATGTAATGGCTGTTGTTGAAAAGTGGGAAAACGGTATTGCTTACTGCAGTCAGAGAAACCGCTTCTTTGAGGGTGACGAGCTTGAAGCTATGGTAAAAGGTGCAGAGCCCTTTAAAGTAAAGGCAACAGAGCTTAAAAATGCAGAAGGCGAAAGCATTGAAGCTACAAACCATCCTATGATGAGCTTTTCTTTCAGAACAGATATTCCTCTTGAGGCTGAAACCATTCTCAGAAAAGAACGGGATGAACCCGACAGAGTAATTATCTGATTAATATAATTGATACGGAGGTGCATATTTTGGCAAGCAAATATTCAGTTTCCCTTAAGAAGCTATTAAAAGATTTCAATACCCTTGAAACCTTATATCTGCCTGATGATCCTGAAAATATTTTCATTACATCACCTGATATAAGCCGACCGGGTCTTGTTTTTGCAGGATATACAAACTACTTCGACAGCTCCAGAGTAAACTATCTCGGCAAGGCAGAGGTTGAATATCTCAACAGTCTTTCTGATGAAGAACGCCTTACAAGAGTAAAGCTCTATATGGAGAAAAAGCCTGTATGTGTAATTATTTCAAGAGGTCTTACCTGTCCTGAAGAGATTCTTGCTCTTGCTCCCGAATTCTCTGTTCCCGTACTAAGAACTCAGGATACAACATCACGCTCAATGGCGGCAATTATTGCATATCTCAACATTGAGCTTGCAGAAAGAATTACACGTCACGGTGTTTTTGTTGAAGTTTACGGTGAGGGTGTGCTTATTCTCGGTGACAGTGGTGTAGGTAAAAGTGAAACTGCTGTTGAGCTTATCAAGCGTGGTCACAGACTTATTGCTGATGATGCGGTTGAAATTAAAAAGACAAGCTCAAAAACAATTGTGGGTGCAGCTCCCGATAATATCAGACACTTCATTGAGCTTCGCGGTATAGGTATTGTTAATGCACGCCGTATCTTCGGTATGGGTGCTGTTAAGCTCAGCGAAAAAATTGATATGGTAATTGAGCTTGAGCCCTGGGACAGCGAAAAGGTGTATGACAGAATGGGTCTTGAAACCGAATATATTGAAATTCTCGGAATCAAGGTGCCTCACACAGTTGTACCTGTTCAGCCCGGTAGAAACCTTGCAATCATTATTGAGGTTGCAGCAATGAATAACCGTCAGAAGAAGATGGGTTATAATGCTGCAAGAGAGCTCATGCACAATCTTGGCATGGGTGACGATATAGCACCACAGGAAGATGAAATCAAAATGTGGGGAAATTTTTAAGAGGTGAATAAAATGTATAAAGTTGGCGTAGATTTAGGTGGCACAAACATTGCAGTTGGTGTAATTGATGAAAACTATAATATTATAGGCAGAGGCAAGGCTAAGACAGCTTGCCCCAGACCTGCAGAAGAAATTTTTGATGATATGTGTAAATGCGTTAAGGCTGCAGCTGAGGACGCAGGAATCAGCATTGATGAAATTGAATCAATCGGTATCGGTACTCCCGGTACAGTTGATAAGGCAAAGGGTATTATCAGCTATGCAAACAACCTTGACTTCAATAATGTTCCTGCAGTTGAGCTTATGAAAAAGGAATTCCCTGATATCACAATCAGACTTGAAAACGACGCAAACTGTGCTGCTCTCGGTGAAGCTCTTGCCGGCTCAGGTAAGGGTAAAAACAGCTTTGTTGCCGTAACACTCGGCACAGGCGTAGGCGGCGGTATTGTTCTTGACGGCAAGCTTCTTACAGGCTGCAACGATGCAGGCGGTGAAATCGGTCACATTTCAATTAAGTTTGACGGTGAACAGTGCAACTGCGGCAGAATCGGCTGTTGGGAAAGATATGCTTCAGCTACAGCACTTATCAACCAGACAAAGAAGGCTATGGAAGAAAATAAGGACAGTAAAATGTGGGAGCTCTGCTCAGGTGACATCACCAAGGCAGGCGGCAGAACAGCTTTTGATGCTATGCGTCTCGGTGACGAAGCAGGTAAAAAGGTTGTTGATACATATATCGAGTATATCGGTATCGGTGCTACTAATATTGTTAACATTTTCCAGCCTGAAATGCTTTGCTTCGGTGGCGGTATCTGTAACGAGGGTGAAACACTTCTCGCTCCCTTACGCGCTTATGTAAAGGCTAATCAGTATAACAAGAGAACAGAAAAGAACACAGAGCTTTGTGTTGCTTGTCTCGGAAATGATGCAGGAATTATCGGCGCCGCTTTAGTTGAGTATTAATCGGAGGTCTTTTTCTTGAAAAACATAGAAAATGCACTTAAAGAGCTGAATATTGAATTTCTTAAAGAAGAGCCTATGAAAAACCATACCTCCTTCAGAACGGGTGGTAATGCTGAGCTTTTTGTTCTTCCCTCAGATGAGAAGGAAATCAAATCTATTCTCAGTATTTGTAAGCAAGAGAATACAGAGTATTTTGTGCTCGGTAACGGCAGTAATATTCTTGTTCCTGATGAGGGTATAAGAGGCAGAGTTGTAATTTATTTGGGTGATAAGCTTTCATATATTAATGAAAAGGAAGACGGCACTCTCGTTGTAGGTGCCGGTACAAAGCTTATACAGCTTTGCAGATATGCACAGAACAACTCACTTTCAGGTCTTGAATTTGCATACGGTATTCCCGGCTCAGTTGGTGGTGCTGCTTATATGAATGCAGGTGCTTACGGCGGAGAAATGAAGGATGTTCTTATTAAGTGCAATCACATAAATGAAGACGGCACTGATGGCTTTTTTGAAGGTGCAGATATGGATTTATCATACAGACACAGTGCTTATTCAAACAGCAAAAAAATCATCACCTCAGTTGAAATTAAGCTGAGTGCAGGTGATAAAGATAAAATTGCAGAGGAAATGCGTGATTATCTTGGCAGAAGAAAAGACAAGCAGCCTCTTGAATATCCCAGTGCAGGCAGCGTTTTTAAGCGCCCTGAGGGTTATTTTGCAGGTGCTCTTGTTGAACAGAGCGGTCTTAAGGGCAAGAGAATCGGTGGAGCAATGGTAAGTGAAAAGCACGCAGGCTTCATTATCAACTACGATAATGCAACAACAACTGATGTGCTGGAGCTTATTGACTTCTGCAGAGATACAGTAAAGGAAAAATTCGGCGTAACTCTTGAAGCCGAAATTAAAACAGTTTAACGCTGAGAAAGGATTGAAGGATATGTCATTTTCATCACAGATAAAAGATGAAATACTTAAAAATTCAGATATGCCGTCCTGTTGTGAGCACGCAATGGCATACGGAATGCTCCTTTTCGGAAGATCCTTCAATCTTTCCGATATATCTCTTCTCACCGATAACGGTGCAGTTGCTGAAAAGTATACTGAGCTTACAGAAAAGGTAAGCGGTGTTAAGGGCAATATGAGCGTTTCCAAGGCAGGAAAATACACTGTTGATTATGAAAATAAAGAGGACAGAAAAACAATTCTCAGTACCTTTTCATCAAGCGGTAAAGAGGTTGTGCAGAGAATTGACCGTGGTAATCTTTCTAATGAGTCAGCAGGCGAAAACTGGGATATGGGCTGTTGCGATATTTCCTTTATAAAGGGTGCCTTCCTTTCCTGCGGTACGGCAAGTGACCCCAACAAAAGCTACCACATTGAATTCGTTGTTTCCTACAAGATGCTCAGCCTTGACCTTATGAAAATGCTTAACGATTACGGCATCAAGGCAAAGCATATGGTAAGAAGATATGTAAACGTAATTTACATAAAGGACAGCGAAAGCATTGAGGATCTTTTAGCGCTGATGGGTGCTCACAATTCTGCCCTTGAGATTATGAACATTAAAATCTACAAGGATATCAGAAATCTTACTAACAGACGAATCAATTTTGAAAATGCCAATCTTTCAAAAACGGCATCCGCTGCCTTTGATCAGATTCAGGCAATTGAAACTATAAAAGAAAAGGGAATTTATCCCACACTTACCGATGAGCTTAAGCATATTGCAAATATCAGATATGAGAATCCTGATGCAAGCTTAAAGGATATCGGAGAAATGTGTACACCGCCGCTTTCACGCTCAGCGGTAAATCACAGACTTAAAAAACTTATCGCCCTTGCTAAAACATACGGCGATAACGGTAAAGAGGTTTAACACTTTGGATAACAGCAGATTTAGTATTAGTAAAGAAGAATTAGAAAAGCAGAAGGAATATACTGCACTGGCTCGTGAGCTTATTGAAGCACGCTTCCAGGGTAAGGCTCCCAAGGCCTTTGTTCATACCTACGGCTGTCAGGGTAATGTTTCTGACGGTGAAAGACTTCAGGGTATGCTTCAGCAGATGGGCTATGAATTTACCAATGATGTAAAAAAAGCTGACCTTGTGCTTTATAACACCTGCGCCATAAGAGAGCACGCAGAGGACAGAATTTACGGCAACGTAGGTGCTCTTAAGCAGTATAAGAAAACTAACCCAAACCTTATTATTGCTCTTTGCGGCTGTATGATGCAGCAGGAGAGAGTGGCTGAAAAAATAAGAGGAAGCTATCCTTTTGTTGACCTTCTTTTCGGCACACACGTTTCATATAAGCTGCCCGAGTTTATTTATAAAAAGCTCAGCACAGGCAAAAGAGTTTTTGACATAACCGAAAGTGACGGCAACATTGTTGAAGGTCTTCCCATAAAGCGTGACGGAAAGTTTAAGGCCTGGGTACCTGTTATGTACGGCTGTAATAACTTCTGCTCTTACTGCATTGTGCCTTATGTAAGAGGCAGAGAAAGAAGCCGAGATTTTGACTGCATTATGGAGGAAGTAAAGGGCCTTGTTGCAGATGGCTATAAGGAAATTACTCTTCTCGGTCAGAATGTAAACTCATACAATAAGGACCTCAGTGAGGACAAGCGTTTTCCTGCACTTTTAAAGGCGATTTCAGAGCTTGAGGGTGATTTTATCATAAGATTTATGACCTCACACCCGAGAGACTGCACTAAAGAGCTTCTCGATGTAATGGCATCATCAGATAAAATTGCAAAGCATCTTCATCTGCCCTTCCAGTCAGGTAACAACCGTGTGCTTAAGGAAATGAACCGTCATTATGACAGAGAGAAGTATCTTAGCCTTATTGATTATGCTTATGAAATTATGCCGGAGCTTTCAATTACAAGTGATGTTATCGTAGGCTTTCCCGGTGAAACCTATGAGGAGTTCAAGGATACACTTTCACTTCTTGAAAAGGTGCATTTCACAAGTCTTTTCACCTTCATTTTCTCACCGAGACCCGGAACAAAGGCTTATGATATGAACGATCCCATACCATACGAAGAAAAAAGCAAATGGTTCAAGGAGCTTACCTCACTTCAGGAAAAAATTGCAGGGGAAAGAACTGCAAAAATGAAGGGCAGAACCTATAAGGTGCTTGTTGAAGGTAAGAGCAAAACAGAAGGGCTTCTTTCAGGCAGAACAGGCGGAAATGTCATAATTGAATTTATGGGCGATGAAAGCCTTATCGGCACTTTCGCTTCAGTAAAGGTAACTAACCCAAAAACCTGGGTAGTTTACGGAGAATATATAGGATAATTTTACTTCAAGGAAGTATTATTAAATAAAAAATTTTTTATACAAGGAGTATAAGCAAATGGACATTATCAAACTTACAAGAGAATTAGGTGCTGCAATTCAGCAGGACGAGCGTTACCTCAATTTTGCTAAGGCAAGAGAAGAGAACGAAAAGGATGCAGAGCTTAATGAGCTTATGGCACAGATTCAGATGGTTCAGATGAACTATCAGATGGAAGCAAGCAAGGAAGAGCCCGACAGCGCTAAGATGCAGGCTTATGAAGAACAGTTCAACACTGTTTACACAAAGTTTATGGACAGCGACAAGATGAAGGCTTATGAAGCTGCAAGAGCAGAAATCGACAACATGATGAACTATCTTATGCAGATTCTCGGTCTTTGCGTTAACGGTGCAGACCCCATGACATGTGAGCCCGAAGCTCCCCACGAGCACAACTGTGACGGTTCATGCTGCTCAGACTGCAGTGGCTGCCACTAATCATTAATTAAGTAGAATTTTATCTCAGGAGGAAAAACAGAATGGCTGAGTTGACGCCCATGATGGCTCAATATTTTGAAATAAAAAAGGATTACCCGGATACTATTTTGTTTTTCCGACTGGGTGACTTCTATGAAATGTTCTTTGACGATGCAAAAACTGCCTCGTCGGTTCTTGAGCTTACTCTTACCGGCAGAGCTTGCGGACAGGGAGAAAAAGCACCAATGTGCGGTGTGCCCTTCCACTCTGCTGAGGGTTATATTGCAAGGCTTGTTCAAAGCGGATATAAGGTTGCAATCTGCGAGCAGGTTGAAGACCCGGCGACTGCTAAGGGTCTTGTTAAGCGTGATGTAACAAGAATTATTACCAAGGGTAGTATTATAGAAAACACAATGCTTGACGAGTCAAAAAACAATTATCTTACTGTAATTTATGTTGACGAAAGCGGTGCTGGCATCTGCTTTACCGATGTTTCAACAGGTGCGGTAAATCTTACTTTTATTGAAAACAGCAAAAATCTTGAAGCAAGTATTATCAACGAGCTTGGTGTATTTTCACCCAGCGAAATTGTAATCAACAGCTACTGCACAAGTCTTAAGCAGATGACCTCGTTCATTTCTAAGAGAATTGAGGCCTCATGCGAGCTTCCTGAGGACAGCTATTTTGAATATGAAAACTGCTATGAAGAATGTGTAAGGCACTTCGGTAGTGAAAAGGTTGATTCACTGAAGCTTACCGAAACAAAGCCTGCTGCAATTGCTGTCGGTGTTACTCTCAAATATCTTAAAAATCTTCAGAAAAATGACCTTAACAATATCAAGGATGTAAACTTCTATTCTGAAAATCAGTATATGAAGATTAACTACACAACAAAGCGTGACCTTGAAATTACTGAAACAATGCGCAGCCGTGAAAAGAAGGGCTCACTTCTCTGGGTGCTTGATAAGACCAAGACCTCAATGGGCAGACGACTTCTCAAATCATGGCTTGATAAGCCTCTTATAAACTACGCCACAATTACAAAGCGTCACAATGCAGTAGGTGAGCTCTGCGACAAAAACATAGCTCTTTCTGAGCTTACTGAGGCACTTACAGGCGTTTACGATATTGAGCGTCTTATGACCCGTGTTATGTTTGAAACAGCAAATGCTAAGGATTTAAACAGCCTTAAGAGTACCATTGAGTGTCTGCCACAGGTGAAATCAGTACTTTCGGGCTTTGATTGTCAGCTTCTTAAATATCAGCACGATACCCTTGATCTTTTAGAGGATGTTTACGAATTAATCGACTCAGCAATTAAAGAGGAGGTTCCCTTTACAATCCGTGAAGGCGGACTTATCAAGGATGGCTTTAATGAAGAGCTTGATTCACTCCGTGATATCCAGAACGGCGGCAGTAAGATTATTGCCGATATTGAAGCAAGAGAAAAGGAAGCTACAGGCATTCCAAAGCTTAGAATCAGCTACAACCGTGTGTTTGGCTACTATATTGAGGTTACAAATTCATATAAGGACCTTGTGCCTGACACATACATAAGAAAGCAGACTCTTGCAAACTGCGAAAGATATATCACAGAAGAGCTTAAGACTCTTGAAAGCAAAATTCTCGGTGCTCAGGAGAGAATAGTTAAGCTTGAATATGAAATCTTCTGTCAGATAAGAGGTGCTGTTGCAGCTCAGTATAACAGAATTCAGTCCACATCTGCGGCGCTTTCAGTTACTGATGTTCTTTGCTCACTTGCAACTGCTGCAATTAATAATAACTATGTTTGTCCCACAATGGTTACAGATGGTTCAATTACAATTACCGAGGGCAGACACCCCGTTGTTGAGCTTCTGCTTGACGGTGCTCCTTTTGTACCTAACGATACATATATGGATTGTGCAGATGATAAATGCTCAATAATTACAGGCCCAAATATGGCAGGTAAATCAACTTATATGCGTCAGGTTGCTCTTATCAGCCTTATGGCACAGATAGGCTCATTCGTTCCTGCGAAAAGAGCAGAGCTTTCAATTATTTCAAGCATCTTCACCCGTGTTGGTGCTTCTGACGACCTTGCAACAGGTCAGTCAACCTTTATGGTTGAAATGAATGAGGTTTCAACAATTATCAAGAACGCTGACAAAAACAGCCTTATTATTCTTGATGAGGTGGGCAGAGGTACATCAACCTTTGACGGAATGAGTATCGCAAGAGCAGTGCTTGAATATATTGTGAGAAAAATAGGTGCAAAAACTCTTTTCTCAACTCACTACCATGAGCTTACTGAAATTGAAGCCCAGCTTGACGGTGTACGTAATTACAACATCTGCGTTAAAAAGAGGGGAGATACTATTACCTTCCTTCGCAGAATTGTGAGAGGTGCTGCAGACGGCAGCTACGGTATTGAGGTTGCAAAGCTTGCAGGTATTCCTAATTCGGTTGTTTCAAGAGCAAGACAGATTCTCCTTGAGCTTGAAGAGCAGAATCCTGACCGCTCAGCTTCAATGCGTAATATCGCTGTCAGTGAAGAGGAAGAAACCAATCTTCAGCTTTCACTTGAAGGCACAATTGATGATGAAATTATCGACACTATCAAAAATCTTGACATAAATACAATTACTCCTCTTGAAGCACTTACAACGCTTCACGACCTTGTTAAGAAAGCAAGAGGAAACTAAACTGAAAGGACGATGACACATGGCAAAAATCAATATACTTTCCAAGCACATGGCAGAATTGATAGCTGCCGGTGAAGTTGTCGAAAGACCTGCGTCCGTTGTTAAAGAGCTTATGTAAAACTCATTTGACGCAGGCTCAACCTCCATAACGGTTAAAATTAAAA
>JBGVFK010000062.1:0-2224 GCA_045121075.1 Acutalibacteraceae bacterium
ACTTACACATTGGAGCCTGAACTGCCGGGAAGAAATTTCCAAGTTCGTGATTGTCTTCAGAATGAACTGCCTAAAAGAAAACCTCGTAATCAGTTTGAGCCGCAAGCAAATTATGATGCTTGTGCTATTACAATTATCGGTGGTGCAGACGGTCCGACAGCAGTTTTTATTTCGGGCGGACAAAATTCAGAACAGCACAGAGCTTTATCTGCTTTGAGATTTGAACACGCAGATGATATTGAATGGAAAATTGTGTTCCGTGAAAAGATGATGGAAGATATAGAAGTTGAATTGTTATAAGTCGAACTGTTTTTAAGGAGCAAACGGAGTGTGATAATATGAAAAAGAAAGCTATAATAACCGTAGTCGCTTGCATAATTCTTATTGCTGTGCTTAGCATTTTAAAATTATTTCCGTCCTATGCATCTACAATAAAATCAAATTGGGATGTATCACTTCCTATAAAGGCAGTATTAACCGAAACTTATGAAAAGGATTCGGGTGCAAGTTTTCACGGTGACGGTGTTCGATATCATATTTTTTCATACAAGTATGAGGACTACATAGATTTAATGTTTGCTTGGACCCCCAACGAACATAAAACTAATTTCTATCCGACAACCCGTGAAGCTGCAGAAGCTTGGCTTGATGAAATTGATGTTTCTGCAGAAGAAAGACCTGATTATGAAAAATGTTGTTCTTGGAGTAAATCTAAAGATGACAACAGTGAAATCATATTTTTGTGGGACAACGAATTGAATAAGCTTTATATTATTGAAAATTTCATTTAAGGAGGAATAACTATGGCAAAGTTAGAACAGACCCTTAACGGTAATTTTAATCAGTTGCTTAATAAAATTGAGCAGGGAATACTCAACGGCAGTATGTCTGCTTCTCTTGAAGAAGCAAGTGATTTTTATAGTGGTGATGCACGATGCAGTGTTCGTGTTTTTGAGCGTTACAGCTATTCAGGCGGTAACCGTGTCAGTTTGAGTGTTACACTTTTTCAGAATGGAAATGATGCTATTCACTTGTCTGCTATCACAACCGGCGGTAGTCAGGCAATGTTCTTTAAGATTAACACCTTCGGCGAAGAGGCTTTCCTTGATAAGCTGAGAGAATTAATATAATTTAATATAATAGAAAATTGTAAGTAAAAGGAGTAATAAGCATGAATTTTAACATCTCAAAAGAAAGACTGCTTGAAGGTATGAACATAATGAATTCCTTTGGCACAAGACTTACGGGTAGTAAGGGTCACAATGATTTTATAAAGTGGCTTAAAGATGAAATCGCAGAAATGGATATTCCCATATTCAGTGATCCATTCTATTTCACTCGCTGGGAAGAACAGAATTCATCTATCGAAATTCTTGATGGTGACGAAAAGATAAATATTCCGGTTTCTTCAGCTTATCCCTATTCAGGTAAGACATCGGCCTATGGAATAACAGAAGAGCTTGTATATGTAAAAAGCATTAAGGATGTGCCTAAAACTGCAGGCAAAATCGCAGTTTTCAATATTTCAAACATAAACTTCCTTCCCAGCGAAATTGCTTTCGATAAACGTTCAAGTTTTCCTGAGGACGTAGTACTAGAAAAGAAATACGAGGGACCGGTTATCACAAGCTTTGTGCAGTGCTTTTACGGTATTATTTCAAAGTTAACCAAGGCTAAAGCAGTTATTCTTGTGTGGAAGGGTCTTCATAAGGATATGATTGAGGGACAGTATCTTTCTTTCATTATGGATTATCAGAATATACCTATGCTTTGGGTTAACGAAGCTGAGGGCGAAAAGCTAATCGAAGCAGCCAAATTACATAAAAAGGCAAAATTTGTTCTTGAAGCAGAAATCGAAGAAAATGCCTTCACCGAAACCTTTTACTGTATTCTCAAGGGTAAGAATCAGAAGGAAAATGTGGTTGTAAATACTCATACCGATGGCACTAATTGTGTGGAGGAGAATGGTCCTATTGCTCTTTTAGAGCTTATGAGAAGTATGAAGGATATGGAACTTGAAAGAAATCATATCTTTGTATTCACCACAGGTCATTTCCGTCTGCCTCATTTTGAGGATAGAAGAACAGGTGCTTTTCAGGCTGTTTCACGTTGGCTTGCTATGCACAGAGAGCTTTGGGACGGCAAGGGTGAGCATATGAAGACAGTTGCTGACCTTACTATTGAGCATCTCGGCTGTAAGGAATGGCGTGATATTGACGGTGAA
>JBGVFK010000063.1:0-7509 GCA_045121075.1 Acutalibacteraceae bacterium
GAATGAAAGTGCGGTTAAACAATTACATTCAAAGTTAACTTTTAAGTCTTTATTAGAGGAAAATGACAAGGATTATGCTGAAATGATAGCCGAAGAGAAAAAGTCGATTTTCAGCTTTATTAGTTTTTTGCTTTCGCTTTCTAAGTTTTATGATGCTGTAGGTGATATAGCTATTTATATGAGAAAACTAGAAAGAAAGCTCTCGAGATGTGAAGATTGCCTGAAGGAAATATCAACAAGTGAAGAAATCTCTGCAGATGAGGTTGTTGATACATTTGATATAGTATGTGAGTATATGGAATCAAAGCAACACAGGACATATTATTTTGAAGCAGTAGAAAGGCTGAAAAGTATTGTTGACTTATATTGTAAAGAATACACCGATGCCTATAATCACGCCAAACGAAGATATGATTATATCAATTATTGTAAAAATGAGTACAGCATAAAATTTGATGCATATGTGCAGGGCGAATATAATGATTTAACAGATGAAGAGAAAAAAGAATTAGATTTTATTTTAAAGCGTATTTCTGAAAGTTTAGAAGAAAGATATAAATTACAATCGGAAAAAGGAGCTGAAGCCAATGGCAACCATAAGAAAGAGGAACAACTCTTATGAAATATCTGTTTCAAACGGTTATGATATTAACGGTAAGCAGATAAAAAAATATATGACTTGGAAACCTGAACCCGGTATGACCGAAAAGAAAGCGGAGAAAGAAGCTAAAAGACAGGCTATGCTTTTTGAAGAAAAAGTTATGAACGGTACATATCTTGACGGTACAATAAAGTTTGCTGATTTTGCTGAACAGTGGTTTAATGACTATGCAAGAACCAACCTGAGGGCAACAACCTTAAAACGATATGAATCAATGATGCCGAGAATAAACGCTGCAATGGGTCATATGAAACTTGAAAAAATACAACCTCAACACTTGCTCTCTTTTTATAAAAACCTTGCCGAAGAGGGCATCAGAGAAGATATGAAGTATAAATCTAACTGTGATTTACACGCCCTCATAAAGGCTAAAAAACTAACATTTAAAGCCGTTGCTGATAAAGCTGGTATTGGTGAGAGAACAATATCAACAGCTGTCAAGGGAGTAAATGTAACAGCTAAAACAGCAACTTCAATATGCAAAGTTCTTGATGAACCTATTAATGAAGTGTTTTCAATAGTTGATGAGGGCAAAACTCTATCAAACTCTACCATACATCACCACCACGGGTTAATATCTTCTATACTTGCAACTGCTGTTCAGTGGCAGGTTATATTCTCTAACCCTTGTGACAGAGTGAAGCCACCAAAGGTCGGCAAGCCTGATCCGAAGTATCTTGATGAAGTTCAGGCAAGAGAAATGATTGAATTACTGCAAGAGGAAGACACTCAATTCAGGGTAATGGTTGAACTGCTTATGTTCACAGGTCTGAGAAGGGGAGAACTTCTTGGTTTAGAATGGTCTGATGTAGACTTTGAAAACGGAATCATTACTGTAAATAAAAGCACTCTTTATTTATCGGAGAAAGGTGTCTTTGAAGACGAAACCAAAACAACAGGCTCAAATCGTGCTATTAAGGTTACACCGGGCGTTGTTGACCTGCTGAAAGAACAAAGGACACATCAGTCTTTGCAAAGGCTCAAAATGGGTGACAAATGGCAAAACTCCAATAAGATATTTACTGCAATAAATGGTTCACCCCTTAACCCTACATATTTAACTGCTAAATTCAGAAAGTTCAGGCAGAAGCATAATATCGAAGGCATTTGCATACACGGATTGAGACACACCAATGCAACGCTTCAGATCGCAGCCGGTACACCGCTTACAACTGTTGCACACAGATTAGGTCACGCCAATGCAAGTACAACAACGAAAATATATGCTCACGCTATAAAATCAGCTGATGAAATGGCAGCTCAGGCGTTGGCAGATATATTGACACCAACAAAAACAGCTATAAGAGCATAAAATTTGACCGCAACCCATTTGACAGGGAAGCGGTCATTTTATATTAAAAGTGGTAATTTTTATGCAATAAGCGGCAAATAAGTGGCAAAACACCTACATGAGGGCAAATGCAGAAAAAAGAAAAAACCCTCGAAGCCTTATGCTACAAGGGTTTTCAACTGGTTGCGGAGACAGGATTTGAACCTGCAACCTCCGGGTTATGAGCCCGACGAGCTACCGGGTTGCTCCACTCCGCGATATATCACTTTCTCAAGTGCTCAGTTATTATACTACAGTCACCTGAGAAAGTCAATACTTTTTTTAAAAAAACTTAAGTTTTTTATTCGACTTTATCTGCAGCAGCCTTGGTTGTGCTTTCCTGCTTCTTAGTCGTAGTTGCTTTTGTGGTTTCTTCCTTCTTCTTAGTGGTTGTTTCCTTGGTTGAAGATTCCTTTTTCTTTGTTGTGGATTCTTCCTTCTTCTTGGTTGTGTCTTTTTCCTTATCTTTGTCCTTGTCTTTTTCTTTTTCCTTTTCCTTGGTGGTTGATTCCTTTGTTGTGGGTTCTTCGCCCCATACTGAAAGAACAATTTCTGTACCCTTCTGGAATTCAAGACCTGCTACCTTATCCATAAGGTAAACCTCGTTTTCCTTGTTGCCACCCTTGTTTTCCATCACTTCTTTAGTAACGGTGAAGCCACGTTCTTCAAGTACCTTCTTAGCTTCCTTGAACTGCATACCGATAACATTGGGAAGCTCAATGGGCTTTTCGCCAAGGCTTACTACAACTGTGATAGTTGTGCCTGAAAGAACGCTTTCACCCTTTTCAATGCTCTGCTTGATGATTGAATCCTTGGGTACCTCATCGCTGTAGTCCTCAGTGAAAATGATGTTGAATCTTTCGTTGAAGTTTTCGTTTGTCTGAATGCTGTCACGGGTGTGACTTTTGAAATTAGGAACAGTAACATATGACTTATCTGTAACAGCCGGTGCCTGAGTTGTAGTTATATCAGCTTCGGGAATATATACGTCAGTTACCTGCTTGTTCATAGGAAGGAAGCTTACTGAACCTAAAATATTATCGAGGAACGGAACTTCAATGCTCTTATAAAGTACAGTTGAATAAAGAGCGCAGAAGAGAAGCGAACAGATGATTACCGCTGCAAAGAAGGTTGTAAGACCGAGAGTTAAAAGTGAGGTTGATGAAGCCTTCTTAACGGGTGCTTCAGGTTCATCGTAAGCTTCTGTCTCGTCTGTTTCGGGCTGATATTCAGCCTCAGGCTCTTCATTGGAGGGCTGACTCTGTACGGGAGCAGCATTTCTCGGAGCGCTGATTGGAGCAAGATTGCCGATAACCTCTTCAATTGTTGCAATTCTGTTCTGAGGATATACCGAAAGGCTTCTTACAAAGCAGTCAATAACCTTGCTTGAAAGGGTTGATGCAACCGCTGCAGGAAGCACCATTGTGTCCTTGATAGCTCTTTTTGTTGCAACAGGGGGAACAAGACCTGTTATTGAATAATAAAGAAGCGCCATAACTGAGTATACATCGGAGCAAGGCTTTAAAGCTGCACTTTCACCGTAAAGCTCAATTGCTGAGAAGCCTTGAACAGGTCTCATTCTTAATTCTTCAACGGATGAGTAGCACTGAGGAATTGAAAAGCCTGTAAGGTGAAGCTTGCCGTCTGCACCAACATGAACTGTGTTGGGAGAAATGCTGCCGTGCATAATGCCGGCTGAGTGAAGCTTCTGAAGGCAGCTCAGTACAGGCTTGAAGGCGCTGTGAGCTCTTGCCCAGGAAAGAGGCTTTTTAGTTTCCTCAAAAAATGCTTTGAGAGTAATGCTGTCGAGATATTCAGATATAGCGTAAACTGTACCGTTTGATTCAATTATATCCTGCACGTTGGGAAGGCAGGGGTCAGCCTTGAACATATCAAGACCTCTCCATAAGCTGAGAAAGCTTTCACGGCAGTTTTCGAACATAGTGTCGTAACCGAGCTTAACTGTAATTGTTGTCTCACCGTTTTCTCTTGAAAGAATCTTTGAGGGGAAAAACTCAGAGATGCTGAGCACTGTGTCTGAATAAAGATCACGGCCGAGATAGGTTATGGAGTCGTTTGCAAGGCGCAGCACCTTACCAATAAGGTATCTGCCTGAAACTATTGTACCTGCAGGGAGTGCAGGAGAGCTGTTTTCTGTATCAATATTATAAAAGCACTGGGGACATACATTTACGCCTTCTTCAAGAGGCTCCATGCAGCCCGGACAATATTTTCTGTTATCAGCCATAGGTTACACCTGACTTTCTTCATAATCATTCACTCTAATTTTACATAAAATAAGTGAAAAAGTCAAGTGCAGGGGATGATACTTACTCAGGCAGCGTATTTTCTGCTGATTTCTCTTTTCTGATTGCTGATTCTTTTGTCGGGAATTCTTTTAACCTGAGCGGTGCGTGTCGCTGCTTTTTTCTGTGAAGCAAGCTTCGCTCTTTTCTTTTCTGCCTTTCTTCTGTCATATTCATCCTCAAGGGCGATAAGCTTTTCTTCAAAAATAAGCATAAGAAGAATTATACCTGCAAGTGTCCAGAAAAATAAACTGAAAGCTCCTTCTGTAAACATAATGTGTTCCTCCTTTGTCGAACATTCGTTCTGTATTACACTTAGAATTATAGCAGAAAAAATCGAAAAGTCAAGACAAATGTTCGATAAATTTAATTTCGCAGTCCAACAAATAGTACTTTGCTTAAAATTCCTCGTGTTCTATGTTGAAATGTCAAAAAATGAGACGGAATTTTGTTAATTTTGCCCCAAGGTAAATTTCAGAAAATAAATGAAAATTCTGTTTTCTTATGATATAATGTAAAATGTAATAGTATATATCTATTCTTAAGGAGGAAACATTATGATTAAAAAAGAGTTTTATTTCCCTTCAGTTTCAGGTCTTGCTGATATCCACGCAGCTTCATACCTTCCCGAGGGAAAAGAGGTAAAGGCTGTTCTTCAGATTGCTCACGGTATGGCTGAGCATCTTGAACGCTATGAAGCCTTTGCAGAGGTTCTTACTGAAAACGGTATTGCCGTTTACATCAATGACCATATCGGTCACGGCAAGAGCGTAAAGAACGATGATGAGCTTGGCTACTTCGGTGAAAAAGCAGGCTGGAAGAACTTCATTGGTGACTGCTACAGACTTACAAGAATGGCTAAGGATGAAAATCCCGGTAAGCCCTTTATCTTCTTCGGTCACTCAATGGGCTCATTTGTTGCAAGAGCATACTGCCTTGAACACGCTAACGATATTGACGGTGCAATTTACTGCGGCACTGCAGGTCCTAACCCTGCTGCAGGTGCAGGCTCACTTATCGCTTCAGTAATCGGCAAAATCAAGGGCGACCACCACAGATCAAAGCTTGTTGATAAAATTGCTTTCGGTGCATACAATAATAAGTTTGAGCAGAGAACTGCCTTTGACTGGCTTTCAAGAGACCAGTTCCAGGTTGATAAGTATATTGCTGACAAGTACTGCGGCTTCCTTTTCACAGCCTACGGCTACCGTGACCTTACATCACTTCTCGGCTTTGTTTCAGGCAAGAGCTGGTTCGAAAAGCTTGATAAGGATCTTCCTGTGCTTATTATTTCAGGTGCTATGGACCCTGTTGGTAACTTCGGTAAGGGTATTGATCAGGTTTGTGCAAAGCTCAGCGATGCAGGTAAGAAGAACGTTAAGAAGATTCTTTATCCTGACGGCAGACATGAAATTCTTAACGAAGCTGCACTCTTCGATAAGGTTTGCGAAGATGTAATTGAATGGGTAGGAAATATAATCTGATTATGAAAACTGACAGATACATAATTGAAAACGGTTTTATCCGAAAAGAGATTATAACCGAAAAGGGGAGAATAACCTCCTTTTCATATAAGAATAAAGTATCTGATTCAAGCCTCACTGCTATAGACGGCAGTGAGGTCTTTGAGCTTTCTTTTGGCAGTGGATTTTTCAAAAAGAAAGTAAAGTCAAGCGAGCTTAAGGTTAAAACCGTTACGGAAAAATATGAAGCCTTTTCAAAAAGATATGAAATTACCTTTGCACCTTTCAAGGTGAAGGATAGCAAAATTGCCCTTACTCTTGTTTATGAGCTTGGTGATGATGACTTTTTCTTAAGAAAGCACCTTGAATTTGATTTTGCAGTTAAGGGAACCAAAAATATTGTTCTCGATTATATTGATTTTGAAAATCTTAAGTTTAATCCTGAGCTTTCTTTCTGGACAGTGCCTGAGCAGAAAAAGTCGCATATTCCGGGCTTTGCTCTTGGTCTTGGTCAGCCTGTTTATGTTGACAGTATGTTCTTCGGCTTTGAGTTTCCTGTCTGCCTTACTAAAATTGAAAACAGTCAGACAAGTGTAAGATACTTCAACGGCAACACTCTGCAGAAGCTTACTGCAGGGGACAAGTTTATTACTGAAAGTTTTGTTGCAGGCTGCGGTGACGGAAATCTCAAGGAGCAGGTGCAGAAGGCGTTCTTCGCTTATATAAAAACAATATCCAAGCCCGTAAGACTCCGCAGACAGTATAACTCCTGGTATGACCATATGCTTAATATAACAAGGGAGAATGTAACCTCATCCTTCCTTGAAATTGAAAAAGGTCTTACCGGTGTGGGCGAGCCTGCCCTTGATTCCTATGTTGCAGACGATGGCTGGAATGATTACAGCAAGGATTTCTGGAGCTTTAATGAAAAATTCCCTGACGAGCTTTATCCTTTCTCGAAGCTCAGTGAAGCTCTCGGCTCAAACTTCGGTCTGTGGCTCGGTCCAAGAGGTGGCTACACAACAGATACACCCAAGTTTGCTAAAAAAATTGAAAAGGCAGGAAACGGCTATTATAACAAACAGGCACACGATATCTGCGTGACAAGTGCAAAATACCACAAGAAAACAACGGAGCTTATGCTTGATTTTGAAAATCGCTTCAGCCTTAATTATTGGAAGCTTGACGGCTTTGCACAGTTCCCTTGTAAAAGCAAGAAGCACGACCATCTTGTAAAAGGTTACAAGGATATGTACTTCTATAATGACAGCTGGGAAAAGTGGATTGATACCTTTAAAAAGCTGCAGAAAAACGGCTCAGATAATTTCTGGATAAACCTTACCTGCTACGCCTGGCCGTCGCCTTGGTTCCTTCGTTATGTAAACAGTCTGTGGATTCAGATAAGTAACGATGTAGGCTTTGTAGGCAAAAAGAAGCAGGTCAGCGACAAGGACAGAATGCTTACTTACCGCGACGATGTTTACTACGATTTTTACAACGTAAGACAGTTCCAGTTCCCGCAGATGGGACTTTACAATCACGACCCGATTTACGGCAATACCGCTGAGGTTGAAATGAACGATGAAGACTTCCGCGATTATCTTTTCACAATGGCAACACGAGGCAGCTTCTTCTGGGAATACTATTACAGCTTCAATATGATGAACGAAACCAAGTGGCTTATCAACTATGCTTGTATGCGCTTTATTGAGGATAATAAGGATGTGCTTTCAAATTCTGTTATCTTCG